>JAGACN010000087.1 GCA_017614095.1 Clostridia bacterium
CGACCTTCTCATTAACGCCGCTTTAGGCGATAGTCTAAACCTTTTAAAGATTTGATTTATGCTTTTATTCCCATACTGGATGGATTCTTTGTGATTGATAAGCGATTGATCTCTTGATTATAATCGCCGACCAAGCACCGTCAATCATGATTAAACCCGCAACGATCGTGACCCCCACCCAAAGGGATAAAAACACCAGCAGGAAGATGCGAATGCCTTCCGAAGCCCGCGCATAGGGCACGATCCCTATAACGATCATCAGCCCCAAAAACGAGATCCCGAACGGCAGAAACGCCCACACCTTCGAGCGTTTGTTCTTCCGAATCACGATGGCGTCCGACCCGACCGTCAGGTCCTCAAACCGCATGGGAATCGTTTTTGTCTCATCCGTCACAGGTCGCTCCTCCTTCACCGACCGGCTTCCCACATCAGTTCCTCCACGGTCTGGTAAAGCCGTTCCGGCTCTACCGGTTTGGACAGATGCGCGTTCATACCGGCCTGCAAAGACAGCTGAACGTCCTCGTCGAACGCGTTGGCCGTCATCGCGATGATCGGAACGCTCCTTGCGTCCGGTCTGTTCAGCGCACGGATGGCCGCCGTCGCTTCCAGTCCGTCCATTTCGGGCATCCGGACGTCCATCAATACGGCGTCATAATACCCTTCCGGGCTTTCTTCGAACATGTGCAGGGCGACCTTCCCGTTTTCCGCGTGATCCATTTCTGCGCCCTTGAAGGAGATCAGCTCGCGCATGATCTCTGCGTTGATCAGGATGTCTTCTGCCAGCAAGATCCGTTTCCCTTTCAGATCCGATCGTTTCTTCTCCTTGAACAGACTCATGTTGTTCTTGCGGGCGATCCGTTCAAACTCGCTCAAAACGTTCGACGCGAAGAGCGGCTTCGCCAGGAAGGAGTCCACCCCGATGTGCAAAGCCTCCTCCATGATCTCGTCCCAGTTGAAGGAAGTCAGGATGATGACCGTCGTTTCGTTATCGTAGCGCTTGCGGATCTCTTTCGCGACTTCCAGCCCGTCCATCTCCGGCATCTTCCAGTCGAGCAGTACGAGGTTGTAGGGCTCGTGCTTGGTATGCTGGACTTCCATCATATGCAGCGCGTCCCTGCCGCTGTAGCAGACGTCGGACCGGATGCCGGCCTCGTCCAGGATGATCCGCGCGTGCTCCGCCGCGACTTCTTCGTCGTCGACGACCAGCACGTAGAGGTCCTTCGGCCGGATGCCGGCGGTCGGGAGGCCCGTCTTTTCCCCGTTCTTCAATGTCAGCACGACCGTGAATGCGGTCCCGACCCCTTTTTCGGACTGCACGGAAATGGTACCGTTCATCAATTCCACGATATTCTTGGTGATCGCCATGCCCAGCCCGGTCGACCCGTATTTACTGTTCCGGGTCCCGTCCTCCTGGGCAAACGCGTCGAACACTTTCGGGACGAAGGAGGGATCCATCCCGATACCGGTGTCTTTGACGGTGAATTTCAAGGTTGACTGGTCCTCGAACATCTTCATCCGCTCCACGACCAGCGTGACCGATCCGGGCGGATCCGTGAACTTGATCGCGTTGCTCAGGATGTTGATCAGGACCTGCTTGAGCTTCATATCGTCGCCGATGTAATAGTCGGAGATGCCGCCGATGACCCGGCACTCGTACCTGAGTCCCTTGTCCGAGCATTGCGTCATGACCATCGTATTGATCTGCTCCAGCATGCTCCGGAAGGAGAATTCCTCTTTCCGCAGGATCATACGTCCGGACTCGATCCGGCTCATGTCCAGGATATCGTTGATGAGCCCCAGCAGATGTTTGGCGCTCTCCCCGATCTTTTCCAGATAGTCCCGGGTCTCCGCTTCCAGCCCCTCGTCGCGCAGGGCGAGGCTGTCCAGCCCGATGATGGCGTTCATCGGCGTCCGGATCTCGTGGCTCATATTCGACAGGAAGACCGTCTTGGCCTTGTTGGCCTCCTCGGCGGCCTCCAGCGCCTCGCTCAGCGCCTGGTTCTGCGCCAGCTGCTGCCGCATATCCTCGTCGATGACCGTCAGTCCGAGCCCAACCGCGTGCACGATATGATCGTCCCGGTCCTCCGCGTGGCGTACGCCGGCCATCCGGATCATTTCATAGTATTCCATCCCCGCCCGGCGGGCCAGGTACCGGTAGGAGATGATTGCCTCCTTCGAGAGCGCCTCTCGGACGTTGTCCGGGTCGATGAACCGCAGGAACCCTTCTCTGTAGTCTTCCGCGACCGAGTGATTCGCATACCAGGTGAACCGTTCCAGGTACGGGAAATGGATGCCCTGCCCGGTCTGTTCTTTGTCGTTCGGATCGGCGCGGTAGCATACGGCGTCGTTATGATCCAGATCGACGTGATAGACGCAGCGGTAGTCCGAAGCCAGCGCGGTGATCATGCGGTCCAGCCGCACGTTCTCCTGAATGGCCTGCCGCGCCTGCTGACGCGCGCGGATCTCGTCGTCCGCGTCCCGGAATCCCATCGCGATGCCCATTCGTCCGCCGGGCATGGACACCTTGCCCATGTTGATCCGGTAGTAGCGCTGTCCGCTTGGAAGATCCCGCAGAAAGGTGACGGAATAAGGATCCGTGACTGCCAGCGCCGCGACCATATGATCCAGATCCAGTTCCGTCTGCATGCGTTCCCGGTCCTCTTCGGCGACCATCGTCCGGACGTATTCGTCCTTCACGTCCGTATATCTCGCATGCGAAAGCGCGTGCCGGATGGCTTCCGCGTGTTCGCTGCCCTCGCTCATGTCGCCGTGGTAGAGCGAACAGCTTTCCGTCTCCACGTCGTTGATCAGCCAGACCGTATTGTAGATGTTCGTCAGCGTGTCCACGACGGCCTCGCGGACCGCCTGGTCCCGTTCCCGCTGTTCACGCTTTTCGGTGATGTCCGAGATGAACACGTAGTAGATGCCGCCGTACGCCTCCGTTTCCGTATAGTGGCCGAAATCGTCCACCCAGCGGACCTTGCCGTCCTTCCGGATGATCCGGTATTCGACGTAGTCCATGTTCTCATCGCTGGATGCGATCTGTTCGGTGATGGATTCCGAAACGGAGCGGTAGTCGTCCGGGTGCAGCATGCCCTTGAAGGTATAGCCGGTCAGAAGTTTGAACTCTTCGAGATCGGCGCATCCGAAAATGGAGAAGGTCGCCCGGTTCGCGTACAGGAGCTGCTCGTCGCCGGACGCCTTGTAGATGAAGAACCCGCCGGGCATATGCCGTCCGATCTCCTCGATCATCGGTATGGTCTCCTGATTCAGCGCGAACGTTTTTCCGAAGATCTGGTTTGTCATTTTTCCGATCTCCTCTCGCGGTTATGAAGGCCGTTCCGGTCAGCGGGCAAGATGGTTTCTGCCGGCGACCGCCTCGAAATGGTATTTCACGATGCCCAAATCGACTTTCGTA
>JAGACN010000088.1 GCA_017614095.1 Clostridia bacterium
CGTACGACATCAAGGACAGTCTTCCCGCGGACCTCGATTTCGGCGGAAGAGGCTTTACCTTCTTCATCGCCAACTCAGCGAATCAGAACGATTTCATGGGCGGCGTCGGAGAGGAGACCGGTGAGATCGTTTCGGATGCGGTATACCGCCGGAACCTGAACGACGAAGAACGCCTGGGTGTCAAACTGGACTATTACGCGGACAGCAGCGTCAACGGAAGCAACACCGCCGACGAGTTCACCAGGCTCATCATGTCCGGCGACAGCGCCTATGACGTTTTCACCGGTTATCAGTACGCCATCACCAAACTGATGAACGTCGGCGGCATGGTCAGGATGGAGGATCTCGACCGTCTCGATCTCGAAAAGCCCTGGTGGTGGAAAAACTACATGAAGGAGCTCACCCTGCGGGACGACAAGCACTTTTTCCTCATCGGAGACTTCTTCTTCCACTCCCTCCGCATGACCCGCGCCATGTATTACAACAAAGTCCTGTACGGGAATTATTACGATAACCCCGACGGGCTGTACGACTTTGTCCTGAGCGGCGACTGGACGTTCGACAAGATGATCGCGTACGCAAAATCGGTTTTCATCGACTACAACAACGACGGCGTGACCGATTCCGAAGATCAGCTCGGCTTCATCTCGTGGGGGAAAGCATCGTGCGTCGACCCGTTCATTTATTCCGCCGACATCGATTTCTGCATCCATGAGTCCGCAGAGACTGTGGAGCTGAATCTGATCAACGAGAAAGCGGTCGATCACATCGAACGGGTGAAAGAATTCTTCTATCAGGAAGGTTCCTATTCAAACGTAAACTCCAACGACGAATTATACGGACCTTGGAAAGCGGGAAGGGTCCTGTTCCTCGGCAACGGTTCGCTGAACACCCCGACCGTGCTACGCGATATGGAGTGCGAATTCGGGATCCTGCCATACCCGAAGATGGACGATAAACAGGAGAACTACATCACGCTGGTTTCCGAGGACGCCTGCCCGTGCGTCGTCAGCGTCTGTTCGCTGAACCTCGATATCGCCGGAACGGTGCTGGAAGCCCTCGGCGCGGAAACATACCGGACGCTTCTCCCCGTATGGTACGAGGAAGCGCTCAAGGTCAAGTATTCGAGGGACGACCTCTCCTCGCAGATGCTCGACATCATACACGACAACCTGCACACCAATTTCATCTACGCCTTTACGGGAATGCTCGAAAACATCGGCTTCGAGTTCCGGACGATCGTGAGCGAGAACGCCGATTATGTTTCCCATATGGAAAAGAAGGTCAAGATCATCACCAAAAAACTTGACAAGCTGAACGAAATGTTCGACAACGACAATTGAGAAAAGGGGAAGCGCGATGCATAAACTGGGAATCAGTTCCGGCGGAGTGTTCCGGGCCTTCGGAATCGAAGAGGGGATGAGACGGGCAGCGGAATGCGGCTTTGACAGCATCGATCTCGATCTGACCTGGCTGCTTCCGATCCGCTGGCCGTACAGCGATCCGGCCTGCAAGCCTGTGAGTGAATTCGAAAAGATGTCGGACGACGAGCTGATCGCGCACATGGACCGGTACAAAACGGCCGCCGATCGGGCCGGCATTGCGATCGGTCAGGCGCACGCCGTCGATCCGCCGTTCATCAACATGCCCGCCGACGACGAACGGCTTCTGCGCATGATCCGGCGCACCGTCATGATCTGCGGATATCTCGGCTGTCATTATCTGATCATCCATCCCGCCCACTGCGAGTACGACGCGAACACCATGACGGAGGACGACGAATGGGCGGCCAATATGCACATGTTCGGAGAATGCATCCCCTGTTTAAAGAAATACGATGTAGTAGCGTGCCTGGAAAACATGTACATCGAACGGGGCGGCAAAGCCTATTCCTCCATCTGCCAGTGTCCGCACGAGGCAAACCGCTATATCGACGCGCTGAACGGCATGGCGGGCGAGAAACGCTTCGCCTTCTGTCTGGACACCGGCCACGCCCTGATGGTCGGCATGCAGCTGAACAACGTGATCCGGACGCTCGGCAGCCGTCTGGAAACCCTGCACATCAACGACAACGACGGAATGCACGACTGGCACATGATGCCGCTGACCGGGGCGATGCACTGGGAAAAGGTGTATGAGGGCCTCCGGGAGATCGGATACTCCGGCACGCTCAATTTCGAGCTGTACATGCATTTCGACCGGGAAGTCATGCCCGAAGCCCTGCGTTTCGTCGCAGCCTTCGGACGCATGATGTCGGGAAAAATCAGTACGGATCACCGGACATAACCGTATGCGGAAAGAGAGGAGAACAAATCATGGACATCAGTGAAAAACTGTATCTGACGGACAAACCCTATGTCGTTGTCCACGGAAAAGACGCCGCGGAAGCGGAGGTTTTCGCGGCACACGAACTGGCGGACTATTTTCAGAAGATCACCGGAAAGACGCTTCCCGTGAAGACGGACGCCGCCGAAGAAACGGAGACGGAGATCATCGTCGGCAGGACGGAGCGGAAAGGCGGACCGGAAACGGAAGGACTCGGAGAAGACGGTTTCGTGATCCGCACCGCCGGAGAAAAGCTCTTTCTGACCGGCGGCGGACCGCGGGGCACGCTCTACGCAGTCTACGAATGGCTCGAAGCCTATCTGGGCTGCCGGTTCTACTCCTCGGATTTTGAAAAAATCCCGCAGTCGGACACGGTCATTCTGGAACCGATCGACGACAGACAGGTCCCCGTGTTCACGGTGCGGAACAATTTCTGGTCGGATTATATCCGCAACGTCGGCTTTGCCGCCAAGCGGAAGATGAACGGCAACAAAGGTCCGTCCCTGCCCATGAAATACGGCGGCTCCATGCCGTGGGCCGGAGGCGGCTGTCATACCATCGGAAACCTCGCCGGCATGACGGGGGAGCACACGGACCGGCAGCCCTGCCTCTGCGACGAGGCGGTATACAGAACCGTGCTTTCCAACGTGCGGAAGCTGCTCGCGGACAATCCGGGAGCGCGGTTCATATCGGTCTCCCAGAACGACAGCACGGACCGGGGCGTGGGATGCCA
>JAGACN010000089.1 GCA_017614095.1 Clostridia bacterium
CCAGTCCGTCGAACGTCTCGTCGAAGAACAGGTAACGGGGGAGGACGGACAGACCGAGGATGGTAGCCGCCTGGCGGCGCATGCCTTTCGAGAAGGTGTTCAGGTTGGCGGCCGGATTCAGACGGAAGGTCTCCGTCAGATTGCGGAACCGCTCGAACGAGAAAGACGGGTAGATGGCCTTGTAGAATTTCGCCATCTTGTTCATGTTCGACTGGGGAAGGAAATACAGGTCGTCCGGGATATACAGGATGTCCTTTTTGACCTCCGGATTCTCGTAGACCGGCTTCCCGTCGAACGCGATGCGTCCCTCCGCGGGTTTGTAGACGCCGCTGAGCAGCCGCAGGAACGTGGATTTGCCCGCGCCGTTGCTGCCGATCAGCCCGTAGATGCATCCGTCGGGGATGGTGCAGGTCAACTTGTCCAGTGCGACAAATTTATCGAATTTCATGGTAACTTGTTCGGATTGAATCATGATTCAGTATGACCTCCTTCTTGTTGATACGCTGCCCGGATCCAGTCCAGGACCGTTTCGACCGAAACGCCGAGCCGGGACAGCTTTCGCGCGGATTCCGTGACCGCGCCGCGTTCGCTGTCCGCCATCCGGCTTTTCAGCGTCGTCAGCGCGTTCGCGTCGACGAAATTGCCTTTTCCGGGCACCGAAACGATCAGCTCCTGCCGGAGCAGCTCGTTGTACGCCTTCTGCACGGTATTCGGGTTCGCGCGCAGTTCGGCGGACAGTTCGCGCACAGAATAGAGCTGGCTGCCGGGCGGCAGGATGTTCAAGAGGATCTCCTTGCGGATGCCGTCGACGATCTGCTGGTAGACGGGGGTGCGGGAGTATTCGTCAATGGAAAACATGCGATGAGTTATGCCTCCTTTCGCTGGTTGAACTGTACTATTCATCATAGAACACTTATACACCTTCGGAAACCCTTTGTCAAGGGGTTTTTTTGTTTTTTCTTTTTTCGTTTTTCACCTGCAAGAAAAAAGAGCTGCGGACGGATCAGCATACTTTCTTTGTTTTGATGTTACTGTTTTAATTTCAAACTTATACATCACAAAGGGGAAATAGTCAACGATATGTTATACACGATCAACTTTTTTTTAAAAAGCTATTGACAGTCCGCTTCCTTTTCCATATAATGAAAAAGCGGGTGGGAATTTGAGGAAATTTCAGGTACTTTTTCCCACGAAATCCCGCGATCGGGCGGCCGAAAGGCAGTCCGGACCGGGAACCCTGCAAAAAAAGGTGAAAGGAGGACGCGCGTATGTTTACAGGAACCTACCGGCATGCGGTGGACGCGAAGGGACGACTGTTCATCCCGGTCTCATTGCGGGCGGAACTCGGCGAGAGTTTTGTCGTGACGCGCGGGCTGCAGAAATGCCTGCGGCTGTATCCGAATGAAGCCTGGGAAGCTTTTGCCGCCAAAGTTGCCGCGCTGCCCGAATCCAAGGCGCGCGACGTCCGTCACTATTTCTTCGCGAACGCCTTCCAGACCGTGCCGGACGCGCAGGGACGCATCACGCTTCCCGCGGAAAGCCGGAAATTCGCCGGGCTGGTCAAGAACGTCGTCCTGGTGGGCGACGACTCCCGGCTGGAGATCTGGGACGAAGAGGCCTGGGACCGTCTGGACAGCGAAAACAACGACAACATCGTTCCTGTGCTTGAAGAACTGGGATTCTGATGGAATACCGGCACACGACCGTTCTGCTGCATGAGGCGGTGGAACAGCTTCTCACGGATCCCGACGGGATCTACGCAGACTGCACACTAGGCGGCGCCGGCCACACGGCGCTGCTGCTCTCCTGCCTTTCCCCGAAGGGGAGGGTCATCGGCATCGACCGCGACGAAACGGCGTTGGACCACGCGCGGGAAACGATCCGCGACGACCGGCTGCTCCTTCGGAAAGATAATTTTTCATCCATTTCGGAAGTTGTTCGGGGGATCGCTCCGGACGGCATTTCCGGCATTCTGGCCGATCTCGGCGTTTCCAGCCCGCAGCTGGACGACCCCGCCCGCGGATTTTCCTATTCCGCGGACGCGAAGCTGGATATGCGGATGGACCGTTCGCAGCCCTTCTCCGCCTACGACGTGGTCAACGGCTATTCCAAGGAAGACTTGACCCGGATCTTACGGGACTACGGCGAGGAACGGTTTGCGGGCCGCATTGCGGAGCACATCTGCCGGGCGCGGGAACGTTCGCCGATCGAAACGACAGGGCAGCTGACCGCCATCGTCGCGTCCGCCGTCCCGAAACAGGACAAGCGGGAAGGACATCCCTGCAAACGGACCTATCAGGCCATCCGGATCGAAGTGAATTCGGAACTGTCCAGCATCTCCGAGATGATCCAGGCGGGCATTCCCTGCCTGAAGCCGGGCGGACGGATGGTGATCATCACCTTCCATTCGCTGGAGGACCGCATCGTCAAGAACGCGTTCCACGACGCGGAGAATCCCTGCATCTGCCCGAAGGATTTCCCGGTCTGCGTGTGCGGCCGGAAACCGACCGTCCGCGTCCTGACGCGGAAACCCATCCTGCCTTCGGTTTCGGAAGTGCGGGAGAACAACCGCGCGCACAGCGCGAAAATGCGGGTGTGCGAAAAGCTTTGACATCATTCTAAAATAGACAGGAGGAGCCCGGTTATGGCAAACAGACCGTCGGATCCCAGACAACAGAATCGGCAGACGAGCGGAAAGACGACCGTTTCCATGTCCGTAGCGCCCTCCGGCGCCGCGAAGGAGCGCGCGCAGGGAGCGGGTGCCGTCAAGAAGACAGCGCCTCAGACCCGGAACGCTTCTCCGACCGTCCGCCACGCGGTGCGTCAGCCGCGGTATGTGGAGATCAAGCAGGAAAGGAAGACGCCCTTTCCGATCGCCATCGTGGCTTTCCTGGCCGTCGTCACACTGCTGTTCCTCTTCATGATGATGAACTACGCGGAGATCGACAAATACAACGCGGCCGTGACGGATCTGCAGAACGAAGTGGCGCAATTGCAGGCGGAGCACAAGAAACTGGATCTCCGGCTGGAGAACAAGGACGACCGGACCGCGTTCGAAAAGTACGCGGCGGAGGAACTCGGCATGGTCAAATCCGACACGCTGAGCAAATACATCGTCACCCTGAATCCGGAAGACAAAACGGAGATCATGGAATACGACGACGGGAAGGACAGCGGCTTCGGCTATCTGCTGTCCGGTCTCGCCGAGGTCTTACGCGACTTTTTTACCTCGTAAACGCAAAAGGCAGCGACAGATCTGCCTGTGCAGACGGCCCCGCATTCGTCTCGGAACCGGTTCGAGCGGACTGCGGGCTTTCGCATATCTATATATACTATTTAGAAATTACAGAGAGGAGTGGAACTCATGGACGACCGGAACCCGAAGAACGTGAGCGTCAGTCAGCCGGAACAAAGCGAAAAAAAAGAATCGTCTTCGGCGGAACAGGTTTCCGGGCAGAAGAAACCCGGCCGGATCAGGAAAGCTCTGCTCTGGTTTTTGCGTTCCGGGAGAGAACTGTCGGCAAAGCATCTGGTCCGGCGGATGCGCATCCTGCTGGTCGTTCTGCTCCTTCTGCTGGGCGCCATGATCTTCCGGTTTGCCTACCTCCAGCTGCTCGATCCGTACCATTACGCGGACCGCGCGGCCGATCAATATACCTACCAGACCGTCCTCCCGGCCAAGCGGGGCACCATCTATGCGTCCGACGGCACCACCAAACTGGCGTCCAGCGGCATCTCGCTGACCGTTTTCCTGTCGCCTTCGGATATCCAGACCTACGGGGAGGAAGGGGACAAGAACCATGACGCGCCCGGCGAACAGGCGCAGATCAGCCTGATCGCGAACGGACTGGCGGAATGTCTGGAAGGCGTGACCGCCGATCGCATACAGGAGCGTTACAACGATCTGGGCGAAGACAAGAAACGGTATAAGTACCAGGTGGTCAAGAAGAGCATCACCGAAGAAGAGGAAAAAAAGGTCCGCGCATTCATCAGCGAGAACAATCTGGTGCTGCAGGTCAACTTCGAGGAAGTGGGCAAGCGGATCTATCCCTACGGTTCGCTGGCGGCCCAGATGGTCGGATTCGTCGGTGCGGAAGGCACGGGACTGACCGGCATCGAATACAAGTACGACGCGGAACTGCGCGGAACGTCCGGACGGTCTGTCCGCGCCAGGGATGCGAACGGAAACGAGCTGGGCTACGAATACGAACTCTACGTGGAACCGGAGGACGGTCTGAACGTCGTTACGACCATCGACTGGTCGATCCAGTCCGTCGTGGAGAAATACATCAAGCGCACGTTCGAGGAATTCCATCCGAACGGACGCGTGTCCTGTCTGGTCATGGATATCCATACGGGCGAACTGCTCGCATCGGCACTCTATCCGAGCTACGACCTGAACGATCACAACACGCTGTCGGAGGTCTATCAGAAGAAACTGGACGATTACGTGACGGATTCGACGGAAAAGACGGAAGAGGACATCGCCAAGAAGGAATCCGAACTGCTCAACGAGATGTGGGCGAATACGGTCGCCACGTCCACCTATGAGCCGGGTTCCACCTTCAAGGTCATCACGGCGGCCATCGCATTGCAGAACGGGTCCATTTCCGTGGACGAGGAATTCAACTGCGGACGGTCCATCAAAGTCGCCGACCAGACCATCCACTGCTGGGCGAAAGTGGACCACGGATACCAGAAACTGGAAGCCGCCCTGGTCAATTCCTGCAACCCGGCGCTCGCGCAGATCGGCATGCGGATCGGAACGACCACGTTCGCGAAGTACTTCCGGGAGTTCGGCTACACCGGCAAGAGCGGTTCGGACGTACTGGGCGAAGTCTCTTCCATCTACTACGAGACCACCGGTCAGGAATTCCACAACATCGAATTGTCGGTCTATTCCTTCGGCCAGACGTTCAAAGTGACCATGCTGCAGCACCTTGCCGGCCTGTCCGCCATCGCGAACGGCGGCTACCTGGTCACCCCGCACGTGGCCAAATACCTGACGGACAGCAACGGCAACATCGTCAAGACCTTTCCGACCGGAACCACCCGTCAGGTAGTCTCCACGCATGTCTGCGAACAGATCATGGGCATGCTGGTCAACTCGACTAAGAACGCGTGTGTCAGCGGCTACAACATCGTCGCGAAGACGGGAACGTCCGAAAAGCGCGATACCGAAGCGGAAGACTACGTTTCCTCCTGCGTCGCGTTCGCGCCGGCGGAGGAACCCCAGATCGCCGTGCTGGTCACGGTGGACGAGCCGTACCTGACATTCGGCTACTACGGCTCGACGGTCGCCGCTCCCTGCGTGGGCAACATACTGTCCGAAGTGCTGCCCTACCTGGGCATCTCGCCGAATTCCGAACATACCTACGTCAAAACGGTCCACGTCAGCGACTACCGCGGCGAAGCGATCGACGAGGCGCGCGCGGCCGTGGAAGCGCTCGGCCTTACCTGCGTCGTCAAGGGCGACGGACAGACGGTCAACACGCAGTCGCCGCGCGGCGATTCGGTCATCACCTACAACGGCTCGGTAGTTCTCTATACCGGCGACACGAAAGCGGAGGACACCGTCTCCGTTCCGAAACTGACCGGCTCCACGCCGGAATCCGCGATGAAGTCGCTGCTCGGCAAGGGACTGAACGTCCGGCTGGAAGGCGTGTTCGGAAACGATACGAAGGGCTGCCACGTCGACGCGCAGTCGGTCGCGCCCAACCAGAAGGTCGCGCCCGGCACCGTCATCACCCTGACCTGCCGCTACGACGCGGTCAACGACTGATCTCGCGGCTGCGGTTATCCCATTCTCCGACCGGAGGTATATAAAGCCATGTCGATTCTCTGGAACTGGATCCTGCCCATGCTGGGCGCGTGCGCGCTCAGCGCCGTACTCTTAAAGATCTTCATCCCGGTCCTGCGCAAGGCGAAACTGGGACAGAAAATACTGGAGATCGGGCCATCCTGGCACAAATGCAAGGAGGGAACGCCGGTCCTCGGCGGACTCTTCTTCCTGACGGCCGCGGCCACCGCGTTCGGCGTCTGGTGCCTGATCGCCCGGAAAGCGCCGGGCCATCCCGCCGCGTCCGTCGCGGTTTTGGCGCTCCTGTCCGCTTTGATCGGATTCGTGGACGACTACGTCAAACTCTTCAAGAAACGGAACAAGGGGCTGTCCGCCAAGCAGAAGATGGTCCTTCAGTTCGTTTCCGTCGCGGTCTTTCTGGCCTACCGGTATTTCTTCTGCAAACAAGACGGCGTCTCGCCGACGTCCGTCCGGATGTTCGGCCTGTTCGGGCTGGACCGGCTGGAACTCTCCTGGTTCTATTTCCCGATCATGCTCGTACTGCTGGTCTATCTGATCAACTGCGCGAACCTGACGGACGGGATCGACGGACTGGAAGGAAGCATCTCCTGGGTGCACATGCTCTTTTTCCTGCTCGTCGTACATGTCCTGATACCGGCCGAAGAAAACATGCCCGTTGCCGTGCTGTGCGCCGGACTGATGGGCGGGCTGACCGGATTCCTGATCTTCAACTTCCATCCCGCGAAGATCTTCATGGGGGACACCGGATCCCTCTTCTTGGGCGGATTCGTCACGGCCGTGACGGTCGCACTGGACGCGGAGCTTCTGCTCTTCCCGATCGCGTTCGTCTGGATCGCGGAAGGCGTTTCCGTCCTGCTTCAGGTCGGCTGGTTCAAACTGACCAAAAAGCGGCTCTTCCGGATGGCGCCCATCCATCATCATTTCGAGAAAGGCGGCTGGTCGGAATACCGCATCGTCTTTACCTTCGCCGCCGTCACCGCCGTCTTCTGCGGGCTGGCCTTCTGGGCCTTTACCGCCGTATAGAAAAGCAGCAACTATCTGAACCCATTTCCGGGAAAGGAGGAAACGCATATGGCCGAAAACGCACGCCCGTCCGCCGGGACGAACACCCAAAACCGCAGACCGGCCGTCCGGAAGACCGGGAACCGCCCGAACAAGATCCGCCGGTTCATCGGGGAAGTGGACCGCCCGTTCCTGATCATCATCGTCCTGCTCGTGTGCATCGGACTGATCACCGTTTTCTCCGCGTCCTACTCCTTCTCGGAAAAATATTACCACGACTCCTACTATCTGTCGAAGCCGCAGCTCTATCTGGCTTTGCTCGGGCTGGCGCTGATGGCTTTCATCGCCTTCTTCCCGTCCGCAATGCTGCGGCTGCTGAACGCGACCGCCGTCTGGATCTTCCTGGGGACGCTGGCGCTGAACCTGCTGGTGCCGCTCATCGGAGTCACGATCGGCGGCGCAACGCGCTGGATCAAATTAGGGCCTCTGCCGCAATTCCAGCCGTCCGAATTGCTGAAATTTTCACTGGTGCTCATCTTCTCCTGGTATACCGCCCGGTTCCAAGACCGGATGAACAGTTTCGGCTACGGATTTATCGGATATATGATGATCGG
>JAGACN010000007.1 GCA_017614095.1 Clostridia bacterium
CGTCTGGCCGTAAAAGAGATCGGGGACGCGCACGTCACGGCCGCCAGGACCCGTCCGAAATTCATCGGCGGCGAGCGGGCGGTCTATGACGAGCGAATGAAATAGGCCGGAAGGCGCGAGTCCGGAGGTACGAGAAGTGGAAAGAGTCATTGTCGGTTTGTCCGGAGGCGTCGACAGCGCCGTCGCGGCGCTCCTGCTGAAACGGCAGGGCTACGACGTCGTCGGCGTGACGCTGCGCACCTGGCTGTCGCCCGACGGCGAGGAGGGACGCTGCTGCGAGATCGACGACGCACGGGCGGCCGCGCGGAAGATCGGGATCCCGTTTCACGCATTCAACTGCATCACGGAGTTTGACCAGAAGGTCATCCGGCCTTTTATCGACGCGTATATCCGGGGGCAGACGCCAAACCCATGCGTGTTCTGCAATCCGGAGATCAAATGGGAACGGATGCAGTACTACGGGAAGGTCCTGCAGGCCGGCCGGATCGCCACGGGCCATTACGCGTCCATCGTCCGGAAGGAGAACGGGCGGTATACCGTCCGGAAGGCCTCGCACGCGGAAAAGGACCAGACCTACATGCTCTACCGGCTGACGCAGGAGCAGCTCGCATGCACGCTGATGCCGCTCGGAGACTATTCCAAACAGGAGGTCCGGGCGATCGCGGAAGAGGCCGGGCTGCCGGTGGCGGTCAAGCCGGATTCGCAGGAGATCTGCTTCGTGACGGACGGCAGCTATGCCGATTTCATCGACGCGCACGCGAAGGAAAAAGTGCCCGGGGAAGGCTGTTTCGTGGACGAGTCCGGGAAGGTGCTCGGCAAGCACCTCGGCATCACGCATTACACAGTCGGCCAGCGGAAGGGACTGGGGCTTGCGCTGGGCGCTCCGGCCTACGTCAAGGAGATCCGCGCGGACAGGAACGAGGTGGTCGTCGGGACCGAATCGTCCCTGCTGTCGGATACGGTCGTCTGCACGGACGTCAACTGGATGAGCATTCCCGGGCTGAAAGCGGGCGAAGAGCTGCGCTGCCGCGCGAAGATCCGCTACCACCACGAAGCGGAGGACGCCGTCATCGCGCTTTTGTCCGGAGAACGGGTGGCCATCCGGTTCGCAAAGCCCGTCCGGGCGGCAGCGCCCGGCCAGTCCGCAGTCTTCTACGACGGAGAAGACTGCGTGATCGGGGGCGGGGTCATCGCCGGAACGGTTCTGCCGGAGACAAACTGACAAAAAACGGACGGATCAGGTTCCTTTATGAGGAAGCTGTCCGTTCTTTTTTCGGTCTTTTCTTTTTCTTTTTTCGAAAGGTTGCGCTTTCCATCTTGCTTTTTCGCGCTTTTTGTGTTAACATAGCCATTGGAGAGTTCTGTTTTGGCTCTCCGCACAGACGAACGGAAAGGAGGACGACCCATGGATCAGAACGATCTGTATGAAACGCAGCAGCCGGAAGACGCCGGATACGGACAGGAAAACGAACATCATTCCGCGCCCGTCAAGTTCATGAAGACGGAAGAAGGCAAAAAATACAGACGCATCGCGATCTTGGTCATTTCCATCTTTGCGGTCTGTCTGCTGATGGTCCTGATCCTCTTCCGCTTCGAAAGCATCCACAGCACCGTCACGTGGATCGTCAACTCCATGCGCTCCATCCTGCTGGGACTCGGGTTCGCATATATCCTAAGCCCGTTCGACAACAGCCTCCGCAGGGGACTGACGAAACTGTTCCTGAAGCGCCGGAAGGCGTCTGCGAGCAAGACGCAGAAAGCGGCGCGCGGCATCAGCGTGACCGTCACGTTCCTGATCGGCGTCGGCATCATCGTCGCCATCATCGTCCTGATCGTCCCGTCTTTCGTCGAAAGTGTCCAGAAACTGGACATCCGGGACGCGCTGGAGCGGGTGCAGGCCTGGGTCAACGCGCGGGCGGATTCGGATGACGTGATCTCCGTCATCGCCAGCAAGGTCATCTCGTCCGTCAACCAGTTCTTCACGACGGACTTGGCCAACTATCTCACGTCGATCTCCAACTTCATCATCTCCGCCGGCTACCAGGTGGTGATGTACGTACTGGACTTCCTGATCTCGCTGATCGTCGCCCTGTACGCGCTGCTGGAAAAGGAGACGTTCGCACGGCATTCCAAAAAGATGCTGTACGCCTGCTTCAAGCCCGAACGCGCGAACGGCATCCTGGACGTGTTCCGCCACGGCAACCGCGTGTTCGGTAACTATCTGTCCTTCAAGATCGTGGACTGCATGATCGTCGGCGTTTTGCTCTTCGTCCTTATGAAGATCTTCGGCATTCCGTACGCGACGCCGATCGCCGTTTTCTGCGGCGTTGTGAACTTCGTCCCGTATATCGGGCCGTTCATCGGCGGGATCCCGAGCGGCCTCATCATTCTGCTGGTGGCTCCGAACAAGGTGATCCTGTTCATCATCATCTTCGTCTCGCTCATGGTCCTGGACGCGAATATCCTGACGCCCTGGATGCTCGGAGACCGGACCGGCGTCAGTCCGTTCTGGATCATCTTCAGTTTGCTGTTTTTCCGCTCCGTCTTCGGCCTGTTCGGGGACGGCATGGGCGTCATCGGCATGATCGTCGGCGTGCCGCTCTTCGTCGTCATCGACTACTTCGTCTCCCGCGCGGTCAACAGGCGGCTGGAAAAGAAGCATCTCGACGACTGCCCGTTTGACTACAAGGACGTGAACTCCATCGATACGGAAGTGGTGGAGGACGCCGGCGACGGGGAGGTCGTCGAGGAGATCCGCTATGTGAAAGTGGTCCCGGAAGAAGACACGATCACGCTGTGGGATCAGACCAAGCACGCATTCGCCAAACTGAAGCCGAAAAAGCGTAAGAAAAAACGCGCAAAGGCACAGGAAAAAGATTCCGAAAAAGAATCCGATCAACATTCAGACGAATAAAGTTTTAAGGAAGCAGATCGGTTCGCGGTCCGCTTCCTTCTGTTCATTATCCAAAAAAGGAGTACCCGGTCATGTTCAAAAGGTCCAGCACCATCCCGCTTCTGCTTGCCGTCATCCTGACGTGCGGCTGTCTCGGATCCGTCGTTTCGTCTGCCTATACCACGCCTTTCGAGCCGGCGAAACCGGCTTCCCCCGGCAATGTCAACCAGCCGGCGGAGGTCGCCTATTCGCTCCGCGAAGGCGGCCGGTTCATCTACCAGAACAACCCCGAGCGGGTCTTCAGCTACAACGTCGGGAAAGCGCTGCTGATCGAAGAGGACCTGCACGGCGACGTGTATTTCACCAGCGAGAACAACAACCAGACCGGGGAGCGCGTGCTGTTCGGGCTGCAGCTGCGGAACGATTCCGGCGAAGAGATCCGCGTGACGGTCAAGAACATCGGCTGGCAGTCCGGCATCGACTGGTTCGGCCAGAAGGAGTGGACGGATTTCTTCCAGGTCGCGTACGAGCTCGAGCCCGAAAAGGACAACTACAGTTTTTCGCGCGTTTACCAGCCGGTCCCCTTCACGGAGACCACCTACGTCCTGCCGGACGGCGAATACTTTTACGTTGCCGGCGGATCGGCGGAGGACGCCTACGGACACTACAACGTCGGCGGAACGGCGGACGTGTACATCGAAAAAGGCAAACTGATCAATTCCGCCGTGTATTTCACGGTCGACGGCCCTGAAAAAGGCGTTTCGGCCGCGTACGTCTGCTACCGGTCGGGGAAAAACCCGGTCACCTCGCGCGAGCAGCAGGGCTACGTCGTGGACAAGGAGGGCGAGTCCTTCGGCCGCCAGTATCTCGGTTCCGCGCCTTATCTCTGCGCGGAGGCGTCCATGGCCTGGAACATCGACGACGGTTTCGCTTCCGGGAAGAACCTTCCCGTCCGGTATACCGTCCGGTATGCCGTCAATACCGCGAAAGCCGGCGTGTACGGCGCATATACGGAGTTCGGGACGCGCACGGTGTCGTCGGACACCTGGAGGACGCATCTGAACCCGATCAGCGACAACGCGTTCATCGGGACGGATATGATGCCCTTCGAATGCGTGACCGAATCGGGCGAGCAGGTGGTCATCGACATCCTGCACAACGACGGGACGGGCAAGCCGGCGAACATCGGCAACTGGATGGTCGTCTACGAGGAGAGCCTGACCGTTCAGAACAGCGGAACGAAACTGCGGAAATGCTCCATCGGCATGAGCAACAACGGCATCACGGCGATGCATGTCAAGGACGCGAACGGCGGCCTCGTCCGCGCGGTCTACCACCACAACAAGGGCGAGTTCTTCACTTTCTACGTCCGTCCGGGCGAGACGCGGACCATCCTGCTCGAATACGTCCTGCTGGCGGATTCCTACGGGAACCAGGCGCATCACGTCAAAGTGGAGGACGTGTCCGACGCGGAAGTGAAAAAACTGCTGGGAACGGAGGAAGGCGACGTCAACGGCGACGGCGATCCGGACGTGATCGACTATCTGCTGCTCACACGCTATTCGCTCGGCGCCGTCGCGGTC
>JAGACN010000090.1 GCA_017614095.1 Clostridia bacterium
CCGTTTCTCAGGTGGCTTCCCGTAGCTTCCGTGAATTTTTTCATTGTCTGCAGATTAGAGGAGAGCGGCAGTGTGTTGCAGTTCCGCATCAAAAAACCGTAAAAACCGGGGAAAGACGTGTAGTTTCCTTCCCGGATGACCCGGTAAAAGGTTTTGTCCATTCGTCCGGAAGCTTCGTAAGCGATTTGAACGGCAAAACTGTCGAAGGCGTTGAAGTGATTGCAGGTAATGACCGCTCCTTCTTCAAGGTTCGTCATATGCTCGACGCCGCGGATTTCGCGGACGATCATTTTCTTCTCGTTTAAGAGTTTTAGAACAAACTTCCTGGCAGCAGCGAAGGCAAGCCTGGTCTTCAACTTCGCGATTACGCCTGTGTGATAATAATCAATCTGATCGGGCCGGAGCGGTATGGTGGGCGGATCGTCCTCCACGTCCTCCGCGAAGCGTTCTTCCCGTTCGTAATCGTCGATCTTCTGCAAAATGGCGACACGGGACGGGTCCTGCGTCGCCCGGATGCGGGCCAGATAGCGGTCCTCTCTGGCGGTCTCCGCTCTGGCGAGTTCTTCCAGCCGTTCGCACGTCTTTTTGTCGGATTCGCGGTCCTCATCCCGGTAATTGTTCAGTTCGGACAGCATCTCCGCGTAGACGGGCGTCTCTTTCACGACGGCCCAGAACGCGTCGCCGCCCGGCGTATCCGGATAATGCCACGGCTTGTTCGTCATCACGAAATGCAGGATCGACGCATCCCCGACGGGACAGGGCAGCTTGCCGTAGATCTCCGTGTTCCACCGCGGATCCAGCCAGCGAACGTGATCCTTGCAGAGGACATTGAGATAATCTTCGTCCTGCGTTACGGCGAACGTGTAGAGATTCAGCAATTCCGAGAAGCGTTCCAGCATGCGCAGTTCGCGGAATACGGTGCAGTTCAGCAGCAGGACGCCGGCATTGAAATAATTGTACCGGCTGATGCCGAGGGCTTTTTCCACGTAGTTTCCGAACACGTCTGACTGGACCATGACCTGCTCCCGGCAGGCGGCCAGATAATCCGCATCCGTCAGTTCGGTTTCGTACAGTTTGCTGATGTCTCCCTGGACAACGGTGTCGCTGTCGATGTATACGGCCTTCCGGTATTCCGGGAACATATCGGGGATAAAGAGCCGGTAATAGGTCGTTTTGGAATAGTAATCCCGGAGCGGGAACCGCTCCGCAAGCGTGGCGAGATAGCCGGTCACATCCTCGAACCGGACGGTGAAACAGTCGTTTTCCAGTTCACGTAAGATCTTTCTGGAACGTTCTGAAAGATCCGAATGGAGAATATGGACGCGGTAGCAGCAATCCGGAGAGGCGTTCTTCCGGATGGACGCGAGCGATACGGCGGTGAATTTTGCAAAGGCGTCGTCACATGCAAAGAAAACCGGAACGACGGATTTGGGATGTTTTATCATGATGAGGAACTCCTTGTCTCGAAGTGCTTCCAGTCGAGGTATTCGTCCAGAATATCGTCGAACTGGTGGTAGTGGAAAATGGCGTGCACGCGGTCGACCTGCCATTGCTTGACGTTATCGGTATGCGGATAGGGGAACCAGAACAGGCGCTTGGAAAAATGGCGGATTACGGTATGTTTGTGCAGAAACTTCTGATCGTTGAAGCGCTGGGGAAGCAGTTTCCGCCTGGAGGTCGACCGAATGAGCGCGCTCTGATCGGCGAAGACCAGCTTCTTCTTCCGGATCCATACGCGGGCTTTTTCGAACAGACCCGTGCGGCGCGCTTCTTCCATATTGAACAGCAGCACGCCGGCGTTGATGTAGTGCGGATGGATGAGGTATTTTCCGTAATGATCGCGTGCGGCGGCGTATTCGTATCCGGTCAGATCCCGGTCGTAGAGCAGATGGATGTCGCGGTTCAGTAGAATGTCTGCATCCAGATACAAAAACTTGTCCGGCAGATCCGTTTGGTCGGCGAAGAGCCGGATCAGGGTATAGGGCGAGCAGTATGCGCTTTCGTTCGGGCAGCCCGCAAACGCGTCCTCATACAGCGGAGTGACGTCCCTTTTCCGGACGGTGCTTTCCGGGTTGTATTTCCGTATTGCCTGCTGCAGCAGTTCAATGTGTGCATCCGTGATCGGGATATAACTCGGATGCAGATGACGCACATCCATCGTAAAGACGGTCACGGCGTATGGTTCGGCAGAGTCGGACCGTTTGACGATGGACAGGAGGCAGGTCAGAATGCCGTCGAAGACGCCGTCGTTTCCGCAGAAGAGCAGATTAACCATGATCGGATTCCTTTTTAATGTATTGTATATACTCCGTGTCGGACAGGAGCGACCGGTCGCGCATCGTCCGGTAGACGGCCTCGCGCAGAGCGGAAGCGCGCTGACGGACCGGGAGGGACATATCCGGGTAGAAAGGACCGTCCAGGTAGGTGACGATCCGCGGACGTTTCCGATGTTTTCTGGCCTGATAGGTGTTGGTGAAACAGTATACCGGCGCGTTCATTTGTGCCGGATAGGTGAAAGAGGTTTCCGGAAATGGACGGATCTTTGTGTAGTAAGGCCAGATGTGAGCTTCCGGATAGATGGTCACGGCGGCTTTTTCATCGATGCGCCGGTTGATGCAGGCAATGAAATTCCGGTACGCGGCCATACCGTCCGGGAGCGGAATGGCGCCGACGTAGGGCATTAGCCGTCCGAAGACCGGGATGGAGACGTTGTCGGGATGACAGATGGAATAAACTTTCCCGGGAAACCGGATCAGGTTCGGGATCAAAGGATCCGCGCTTGCCTGCGTATGATTCCCGTACATGAATACGCCGGTCGATCTGCAGGGATCCCACTTTTCTTTTCCAACCGTTTTTTGGCCGAAAACAAGTTTGGTGTACAGAAACGCCAAAGGTGTTGCGACGATCCGGTACAGAATGAAAGACCAGAAACGCGATCGGACGTATTTGTACGAACCGTCGATGGGACGCGCTTTGATTTTTGCTTTTGAAAACTCGTCGTTTCTTTCGTCGTCGTAATAGATGATGCG
>JAGACN010000091.1 GCA_017614095.1 Clostridia bacterium
CAGGATCATGACGCCGGCCGTCAATACGCCCTTGCCGCCCTTGAAATGGAAGAAGACGGGCGCGATGTGCCTGACCATGCAGAACAGTCCGGCCAGATAGGCGCCGGTCTCGCCCCACAGGACGATGCCCAGCAAGACGGACAGGAACTGCTTTGCAATGTCGATGGCCAAGGTCGGCCAGACGCCCTTTTTGCCGAAAACGCGTCCCATGTTCGTCAATCCCGCGTTGCCGGATCCGTGGTCGCGGATATCGTCATGGAAGACCAGTTTCGAAACGAGGATGGCCCCGTTCAGACTGCCGAGCAGATAGGCGGCGAGCACGATGAGCAGGATGCCGCCGAAGAAAAGGAAGGGCGACGTGGTGTAGCTGATGAATCCCTGGAAGGACTGTTCCGCCGTCAGTCCGTACGCGTCCGCAACGCCGGTCGCGCGCCAGAACCATTCGAAAAACTGAAGCATGGAATCAGTCCCCTTTCTGCTTGATGATCAGCCGGATGGGCGTTCCCTTGAAGCCGAACGCGTTCCGGAGGCAATTCTCAATATACCGCTGGTAGGAGAAATGGAAGAGCTCCGCGCTGTTGCAGAACACGGCGAACGTCGGCGGATTGGTGCCCATCTGGGTCATGTAGTAGATCTTTAACTGCCGTCCCTTGTCCGTCGGCGGCTGCACGCGCGACGTGATGTCCGCAAGGAAATCGTTCAAGACGCCGGTCGTGATCCGTTTGCACCCTTCGCGGTAGACTTCGTTGATCAGCGGGAACAGTTTTTCCAGCCGCTGCCCCGTCTTCGCGGACACGAACAGGATGGGCGCGTAGGTCATATACGACAAGGCATTGTAGGCTTTCTTTTTGAATTCGTCGAACGTGTCGTTGTCCTTGACCGGCAGATCCCACTTGTTGATCAGCAGAATGCTGGCCTTCCCGGCGTTGTGCGCCAGTCCGGCGATCCGTTCGTCCTGCGCCGTCACGCCTTCCGTCGCGTCCACCAGGATCAGGCAGACGTCGCTGTTTTCCACGGCCATGGTCGCCCGGAGCACGGAATACTTTTCCACCCGGTCCTCGATCTTCGCGTTCCGCCGGATGCCCGCGGTATCCACCAGCACGTATTTGCCGTATTCGTTCTCGATGGGCGTATCGATCGCGTCGCGCGTGGTGCCCGCCATATCCGATACGATGGACCTTTCCTCGCCGGAGATCCGGTTGACCAAGGAGCTCTTGCCCGCGTTCGGCTTGCCGATGACCGCCACGCGGATGGATCCTTCCGCGTTCTCGTCCTGTTTTTCTTCCGGCAGCAGCTCCACGATCCGGTCCAGCAGGTCGCCGGTCCCGGATCCGCTCAGGGAAGACAGCGGGAAGACATCCTCGAATCCGAGCGCGTAAAATTCGTAGAATTCCGGCGGCGTATCCCCGACGCGGTCGACCTTGTTCACGCCGACCACCACCGGCTTGCGCGCCTTGCGCAGCATCGTGGCGATATCCCGGTCGGAATCCGTCAGTCCGCTCTGCAGATCGCACAGAAAAAGGATGACGTCCGCGTGCCCGATGGCCACCTCCGCCTGATCCCGCATCTGCGCCAGCAGCGTGCTGTCCGTTTCCGGCTCGATGCCGCCGGTGTCGATCAACAGGAAGTTTTTCCCGTTCCATTCCGCCTCGTGGTAAATCCGGTCCCGGGTCACGCCGGGCGTGTCTTCCACGATGGACAGCCGGGACCCGGTCAGCCGGTTGAACAGCGTGCTCTTCCCGACGTTCGGCCGTCCCACGACCGCCACGGTCGGACGGAGATACCGTTTGTTCGTCTTGCCCATGTCGCCTTCATCCTTTCCTTCAAATGTTTAAAAACTTGTCCAGCAGATCCGCTCCGTCCTGAAGCGTGATCTCCACGCGGATGCCCAGTTCCCGCTCCACATCCGCGACGGACACGTTGTCCAGAAACAGATCGCCTTCGTGCCGGACCATATTCTCCGGGATGAGCAGCTTCTGTCCGAGGTCTTTGCCCCGCAGCTGCTCGATCAGGTCGCCGCCCGTCACCAGCCCGCTGACCGTGATGGACTCCCCGAAGAATTTGTTGACGATCGCGTGAACGTCCACTTTCAAGGACGGGAACTTCGTTTCGGTCATTTCCGCC
Source organism: Clostridia bacterium (assembly GCA_017614095.1). Next base: position 2,125 of record JAGACN010000091.1, read on the forward strand.
AGTTCCAGCAGATGGCCTTCCGCCAGTTTGCCGGTCGCGACACTCACGTGCGTGTTGTCGCATGTTTCGGCGCCCCGCAACGCTTCCGCGAACTCTTCCGTATGCAGCCTTAACATGCCGACGCCGTTTTCCAGTTGCGGATAGTCCTCGTACGCTTCCGCTTCCGGGATCGGGATCCCCGCTTCCAAATAGAACTCATCGGACGCGTAGACCAGCCGGGATCCGCGCTCCTGCAAACATTCCGCCGCTTTCGCTTCCATCCGCCGGACCACGTCCGCAGCGGACTCTTTGTCGAAGGGGGGGATCTCCGGAAGCCCTTCGCGGTGGTCGGTCATCCCGCACGGAACGGCCGCCAGGCTCTGCAGGTTCTCAAGTTTACATAATTCATTAAGCGAATACTGGAGCTCCTCCCCGTCGTTGATGCCGCGGCAGAGCACCAGCTGCGCGTTGATCCGGATGCCGCCTTCGTCCAGCCGGCGGAGATATTTCAGTTTTTCGCCCGCGAAACGGTTGCCCATCATGCGCACCCGCAGTTCCGGGTTCATGGTGTGGACGGACACGTTGACCGGGGACAGATGCATCTTGATGATGCGTTCGACGTCCGGGTCCCGCAGATTCGTCAGGGTGACATAATTTCCCTGCAGAAAGGACAGCCGTTCGTCGTCGTCCTTGAAATAGATGGTCTCGCGCATGCCGGGCGGGTTCTGGTCGATGAAGCAGAAGATGCACTTGTTCGTGCAGGTCTTTTTCTCGTCCATCAGGTAGGTGTCGAACTCCAATCCAAGTTCCTGGTATTCCCGGTTGCGCAGACGGAACGTCCGCTTTTCTCCGTCCCGCACGACGGTCAGCACGCAGTTCGCGTCCGTCGCGTAGAACCGGTAGTCCAGCACGTCGCGCACCGGCACGCCGTTCACGTCGGCCAGTCTGTCGCCGGCGCGGATGCCCGCTTTGTAAGCCGGGCTGCCTTTGACCACTTCCGAAACGGGGATCACCCGAGAACACCTCCTGTCTTCCTTAAACTCCGAAAAAAAGACGTGTCGCTCGCCGGAACGGGCCACACGCTTTTCTTTACGCCTTACGCCTTGTCTTCCTCGACTTTGAGGACTTCTCTGCCGGCATAGTAGCCGCAGGACTTGCAAACGCGGTGAGAAAGATTATACGCGCCGCATTTCGGGCAAGCTGTCATTCCCGGAAGCTCAAGCTTCCAATGGCTGGAACGGCGTTTGTCGCGTCTCGCTTTGGAGACTTTCCTTTTTGGAACTGCCATGATCCACGACCTCCTTTATCTGAGATGGTTCTTTTACTCTTCAAAGAAACGGGTGAGCGCGTCCCAGCGCGGGTCCCGTTCGTCCTGCGAACAGGAACAGTTCTGTTCGTTCCGGTTGCGGCCGCAGACCGGACAG
>JAGACN010000008.1 GCA_017614095.1 Clostridia bacterium
CTCGTCGGCGAGCAGTACGTCTGCCCGGAATGCGGCGAAAAGACCGAAGTCTACAGCCGCATCACCGGCTACTACCGCCCGGTGCAGAACTGGAACGACGGCAAGGCGCAGGAGTTCAAGGACCGCAAGGTCTACGACATCGCGAACTCGCATATGAAAGCGTCGCACAAAGTGGAGCCGAAACCGGAAGAGGCGCCCGCACAGGAAAAAGCGCCGGAACAGCCGAAAAACGGCATCCTGCTGTTCGCGACCCCGACCTGCCCGAACTGCAAGATCGCATGCGCCGCGCTGGATAAGGCCGGAATCGCATACGAAAAACTGTACGCAAACGAGCATCCGGACCTGACCAGGTCCTACGGTGTCCGTCAGGCGCCGACGCTGGTCGTCGCGAACGGCGGCGAGATCGAAAAATTTGCCGGCGTGTCGGAAATCAAGAAATACATCGGACGGTAAGGCCATGTTTTACGATCTCATCATCGTCGGCGGAGGACCCGCCGGCCTGACGGCGGCTCTTTACGCCCGCCGCGCGAGCAAGAGTGCCCTGGTGATCGAAAAAGAAACGTTCGGCGGGCAGATCACCTTCTCCCCCAAGGTGGAGAACATCCCCGGATTCGCGGAACTGTCCGGAAACGAATTCGCCGAAAAGCTGGTCGACCAGGTGCTCCGTCAGGGCGCGGATATGGAATCCGCGACGGTCCTTTCGGTGCGCCCGAATCCGGACGGCACCAAGACCGTCGTCACGGACGAGGGGGATTTTGAAGCGAAAGCGGTCATCATCGCGTCCGGTGCCAAGCACCGGCTGCTCGGACTGCCGGGCGAAGAGGACTGGATCGGAAACGGCATTTCCTTCTGCGCCGTCTGCGACGGAGCCTTCTACGAAGGCCGCGAGGTCGCGGTGGTGGGTGGCGGGAACTCCGCTTTGCAGGAAGCCATCCTGCTGTCCGATTTGGCCAGCCGCGTGACCGTCGTCCAGAATCTGGACTTTCTGACCGGCGAACAGCAATTGCAGGATCAGCTGCGCGCCAAATCCAACGTCGACATCCTTACCGGCTGCGTTCTGGACGCCTATCTGGGAACGGACGAACTGACCGGCATCCGCATCCGGAACACGCACGACCAGTCCCTGTCGGAACTGAAAGTAGACGGCGTCTTCCTCGCGGTCGGACTGCTTCCGCAAAACGAGCCCTTCGCCGGCGTTCTGGCGCTGGACGAACGCGGATACGCGGACGCGGACGAATCCTGCAAGACCCCGACCGAAGGGGTGTTCGTTGCCGGGGACTGCCGTTCCAAACGGATCCGCCAGGTCACGACGGCCGCCGCGGACGGCGCCGTCGCCGCGCTGGCAGCCTGCGACTACATCGACGCGAACGGCAAAAAGTAATCAACAAGATCAAACAGATCGGCGTATGCCTTTTGAGGGCGCGTTCGGACCCAAACCGCGTCCGCGCGCCTTTTTCAATCTCAATTATGGAGGACAGTACCATGCAGCGTGCAAGCGGCGTATTGATGCACATTTCCTCGTTGTGGGGCGACTATTCCGAAGGATCGTTCGGAAAGGAGGCCATCGAGTGGGTCGACTATCTGGCCGACTGCGGCTTCTCCTATTGGCAGGTCCTGCCCATCTGTCTGCCGGATGAGGTCAACTCGCCCTACAAATCCTACAGCGCTTTCAGCGGAAACCCGTATTTCATCGATCTGCCCACACTGGAGCTGGAGGGACTGCTGACCAAAGCGGAACTGGCATCCGCCCGGCAGCAAAACCCATACGGGTGCGAGTTCGAACGGCTGCAGGCAGAGCGATTGCCGCTCTTACGGAAAGCCTGCGCCCGGTTCAAGGACTGGGACCGCGTCCGTTCCTTCCTGGACAGCCATCCGCATACCGAACGGTTCTGCACCTTCATGGCGCTGAAGACGGCCAACGGCGATCTGCCGTGGACGGAATGGACGGTCGAAGAGCCGGATCCGGACGAAGTCCGCTTCTGGGCGTTCACGCAGTTCGAGTTCTTCCGCCAGTGGACGTACGTCCGCGCCTACGCGAACAGCCGTGGCGTCAAGATCATCGGCGACATCCCGATCTACGTCTCGCACGACAGCTCGGACGTCTGGGCCGCGCCGGAACAGTTCCAGCTGGACAAACGCCATATGCCCAATCAGGTCGCCGGCGTCCCGCCCGACTATTTCGCCGAGGACGGCCAGCTGTGGGGGAACCCGCTCTACGACTGGAAAGTGATGAAAGAAGACGGCTATACCTGGTGGAAGGAACGGATGCGCTTTATGACCGAGCTGTTCGACGGCGTCCGCATCGACCATTTCCGCGCCTTCGAGTCCTACTACAGCATCCCCGCCACCGAAACGACCGCCCGGAACGGCAAATGGAAAAAAGGACCCGGCCTGCCCTTCCTGAAAGAGCTGCGCAAGTCCTTCCCGGACACCCTGCTGATCGCGGAAGACCTCGGGGATATCACGGACGCGGTCCGCGAGATGGTCAAGCAGAGCGGATTCCCGAACATGCGCGTCTTCCAGTTCGCCTTCTTGGGAGATCCGGACACGCCCCATCTGCCGCACAACTACAACGAGAACTGCGTCGCGTATACCGGGACGCACGACAACAACACGCTGCTCGGATACGTCTGGGACGAAGACCCGGACATCCGCGCCCGCATGCTCTCCTA
>JAGACN010000092.1 GCA_017614095.1 Clostridia bacterium
GAGTCCATGATCCAGTCCGATCCCGTCGTCATCACCGACGACGACTCGGCTGACGGGCATCCGCAGCTGGTCGCGTATAGCGGCAGCCCGCTGCTCTTCTGGAACAACGACGGACGGATCTCGTGCACGGACCTGACCGATTACCGGGGCGGCACCCCGGAGGAAGATCTCCCCTTCATGGAGAGACTGGAACCGGGCGGGCATTCCAATGCCGCATCCAGTTTCTTCGTCACGGTCCAGCCGAACGGAGCCCTGTGCATCGTGTGGACCGACTGGGCGGAGGGCAACGGCGAAAACGGACAGACGCCCGCCGTATTCTTCCGTGAATTCGATCCCGACTACAAAATGCCGACCGGCGACGACGAACAGCCCTACCTCTACGGAAACTGGGGCAACGCGCAACTGCTGGCCTCGGCCGGAGCGGATCAGGACATCTCCGAGATCGCCTATCTGGATCTCGGTGACCGGATCGTTATCGCCTATAAGCTCACCAACAAGGATGAAAACAGCTGGATCGCGTCCTACGACAGCTACCACGCCGTCCTGAAGGAAGACAACTCGCTGGACTTCGGCCTCACGTTCGAGCCGGTCTGCCCGCTGCCCGGCGAACCGGCAGCGCTTACGGTCACCGTAACGAACACCGGCTCTCTGCCGACCGAAAAGGTCACGGTCAAAGCCGAGCTCATCGACCGGGACGAACGTGTCACGCCAATCGGCACGCAGTCGTTCACCGGGCATTACCAATCCAACGGCGTCGTCGCCGCGGTTTTCGACGACTTTGTGTATCCGGAGCAGCCCGAAGGATGCTCGATCCGCGTAACGGCCTGGGAGAACGATCTCCGTGAAAGCGCCGTTATCCGGAAGCTCCCGCTGCCCTGCGATGCCGACATCTCCTTTGCGGACATCGAACTGACGCCGCTCGAAGACGGACGTCACCTTCTTTCCGCGGATGTGGAGAACAACGGCAACAAAGCGCTGGACGGACTGCTTCTCATCGGATACGGCGAGCCGACCGGACCCAACGGCGCACAGAAGTTCACCGATCTGGCCGAGCCGGTCGACCTATCGGTTGATTTCAAAGACGCTGCGCACGCGGTGATGTGCTTCGCCGTTCCGGACGACCTCTACGACGAGGACGGCGTCTGCCGCCTCAGTCTGGTCGCCATCGACGATACCGGCGCCATTTATGCGGAACAGACGATCGTCCTGCACGAAGACAAAGCGGAAGACGCGGTGCCTGCCGACATCCGCACGAACGCTGAAAACGGCGAACTCGTACTGCAGAAAGGCGATGTGGCTTCGCTGGAAGCGGCCATCCTGCCCTATGCGGCCAGAAGCGGCTACCGCATCGAATACACGACGAACGACCCTGCGGTCGCCGAAATCGACGCTCAGGGCAACCTGACCGCACGCAAGGCGGGCGAGACCGTCGTGACCGTTTCAGTCGTCAAAACCGAATCCGCCCTGTTCATCAACAGCGACTGCAAGGGATCGACCGGCGACGGAAAGCCGCTCGTCATCGATGAAAACGGCTGGATCACCGGCCTCGAGGATACGGAGGCCGGGACGGCCGTCCTGACCAAAGAAATCGCCGTTACCGTAAAAGCCGGCGCGGAGGACCCCGCTCCCGGCGATTCCGCTCCGATCTTCTTCTGGATCGCTTTGGCGATGATCGTCGTCTGCGGCATTGTCTTCCTTTCCGTCAAGGCCGCAAAAGCCGGGCTGCGGTCAGAGGGAGGTCGGCAATGAGACAGCCATCCGCCCGCACAGCCCTGTTTGCCCTGTCTTTCGCGATCCTTTGTTTCGCCTTTGTTCCTTTGCTTGCCGCCTGTTCCGGAGACTCCCTCCCGGAAGAAAGCGCGGAAAGCGATGTTGAAAAACCGTCCGGAGAGGAGATTGACGTCATGAGTCCCGGCTTTGTACTGGCGAAAAACGGAGCTTTGCTCTGCGATATCGTCATCCCGGAGCGCGCGAGCGAAAAAGAGACCGCAGCCGCGAACGATCTGCGCACCTATCTCGGAAAGATCACCGGCTCGTCGCCTAAAATCGTGCGCGAACACAAGATGGAGAATACCAGAAAACATATTTTCGTCGGCGGGACCGCGCGCGCGGCGGAGCTGGGCATCGAAAAACCGTCCGGCTACCCCGGCGTGGAACGGGTCCTCGTCCGTCAGACGGAAGGCGGACTGTTCGTCCTGGGCAACGACGACGGCAACTACAACGGCACGCAGTTCGCGGTCAACATGCTGCTCGAACACCTCGGATGCGGCTGGTTCGGCGAGGGCGAACTCTGGGAAGTCGTCCCGGAACTTTCCGACATCGACCTGACCGGTCTGGAGATCGACCACTCCCCCCGCTTCAATTCGCGGATCACGCGCGTCTACAGCGGGAACTGGTCCGTTGCGGACAAATGGTATCTGGGCGGCAACCGGTCCATTACCGGCCACTGGCTGTTCCAGATCGCACCCGCGTCCATGTACGCCGAACATCCGGACTGGTACGCACTGACCGATAAAAACACCCGGGATCCCGCGGGTCTGGACTATTTCCAGTTCTGCTATTCGAACGACGAATTCGCTTCTTACGTCGCGGACAGGCTGATCCAATACTTTACCGACCGTCCCGAACTGATCTCCATGACCATCGCGTACAACGACGGCTGGAACGAGCATTACTGCACCTGCGACGCGTGCGCCGCCCTCGGCAACCAGTCGGACGTCCTGGTCCATTTCGCGAACAAGGTAGCCAAGAAGGTCTATCCGGCCTTTCCGGACCGCACCCTGCAGATCTATTCCTACCATATGACCTACCAGCCGCCGCAGAACCATGTCAAGCTGGAGCCGAACGTCGAACTGATGCTCTGCCGCGAGACCAGCCTGACCAGGCCGCTGGATACCGGCGACTTCAAGGCGGGCTACGACAGCATCACCCGGAACACCTACGACCGGTCCTGGAAAGACAACGCGGAAGAATGGATCGAAAAGACGGAACCGAACCACATCTCCGTCTGGGAATGGTACTGCATCGCCGCGGGAGACAGCAACTGGGCGGACATCCCCTGGGTGCAGGGCAACGTCGCCACGCGCAACCAGGACCTCTGGGAGAGCATGGGCGTCGAATACATCTTCTACGACCAGGGACCGGCCGACGGATATCTGGAAGACGCCTCCTCCTTCGAACTGCGCTGGCCGCTGTGGTTCGTCGCCTCCCGCTCCATGTGGGGCACCGAAAAGACCGGCGAGGAGCTCTTGCGCGACGCCTGCGACAAACTGTTCGGCGCAGCGGGCGAAGCGATGTTCAACTACTACAAAAAACTCGCGGATATCAGCGAAAACAGCACCGAATACAGCATGACCTGGGTGCCGCCGAAGGTAAAGAATTTCTACGGCCCGTACAAGGACGAACTGATCGAACTGGTCAAAGCCGTCCGAAACGCCCAGGCCGGCTGCACGAATATTGAAAAGGAACGCATCCACAACCAGCTGGGGTACTGGGCGAAGCTGGCCAACAAGCTTTCCTGATATTCTACAGCGAAAAGGGCGGTGCTTTCTCCCCTGCCGGATGCAGATGCGGAGAAGGCCCGCCCTCTTTTTTGTTTTCAGTCATTGTAGTTTTTCCCTATCCGAACCAGTTATTTTATGTTCTCTAATAACTGGTTCTTCAAGCAGCACCCCATCACCGGCTGGATGCTTTTTTTCTCTCGCTTTCCGGCATTTTCCGCACATTCAGCAGATCCCCGAACGGGATCTTTTTCCTGTCGATAGAAAGTGTCTGCCAGACGGGATCCAGTTCGGTCAGGATCCCCCGCAGTTCCCGGTAAACGTCCCGGTCGTAATATCGGACTTCCACCGGATCGCCGCGGTGCAATGTGCTCAGCCGCCTGGATAAAGCCTCTTCTGCTTCTTCGGACAGCCGGATCCGCTCTTCCTTTTCGCGCGTCCGCTCCGCCACCATTTCCTCGTATCCTTTCAGCGCCCGGTACGCGGCAAACTGTACCGAGCGGTTTTCTCCCCTTCTATGCTGTCCGCTCATGCCCGGTGCCCTCCGATCAGCCGGTTCCGTTCGACCGCGGTCGCGCAGGATTCCAGATCCCGCCCGCGCAAGACCGCGTTCTTACCGTACCGGTCCTGCATATTCAATACCGCACGCATCAGATCACGCTCCTTTTTCTCCTCTTCCGGTTCGCCGAACAGCGTCAGAGGGCGTTCTTCCTCCGGAATGAGATCCCCGAACGAAATGGCGATCCGCCGGATCGGAATTCCCGCGGACACGACGGCATGGTACGCCTCGCGCATCTTCTCCGTGAGCGTCCGGCAGGACGAGGTGTACTCCGGCAGTTTCCGGTGGGTCCCCGCCGCGGGAAGCAGGTCTCCGGAATAACCGACCGACAGGCCGAACGAGCAGGTCATTTTCCGCTTTCGCAGCAGTTCCTGCGACAGCGATTCCGCCATTTCCAGCAGAACGACCTCCGCCTCTTCCGTCGTGTAATCCCGGAACAGGACCTGACTGTTGGACAGCGACTCGGATTCCGGCACGTAGGACTGGATCTCGGCGATCGTGCAGGGCTCCTTCCCCCAGGCGTGGTCGATCAGCCAGCGCGCCCGGACGCCGAACGCGCGGAAGAGCACCGTTTCCGGCGCGTGCGCCACGCCGTACAGATCGTAAATGCCGAGACGCTCCAGATGCCTTGCCGTCCCCCGTCCGATGTTCCAGATATCGACGAGGGGCTGATGATGCCACAGCTGTTCGCGGAACGTTTCCTCATTCAGTACGCCGATGCAGTCGGGCGCGTGCTTGGCCAGGATATCCAGCGCCACTTTCGCTAAGAACAGATTCGTTCCGATGCCCGCGGTCGCGCAGATGCCCGTCTGGTCGAAGACCGCCTTCCGCAGCATGTCCGCAAACTCCTTCGCGCTTTTCCGGTACATCCGCAGATAGCCGGTCGCGTCAATGAACACCTCGTCCACCGAATAGACGTGCAGATCGTCCGGCGCCACGTAGCGCAGGTAGATGCTCACGATCTCCGCGGACTTTTCCAGATACAGATGCATGCGCGGCGCCGCCGTGATGTACGACAGGTAGCGCGGGATCTCGTACAGGCGGCAGCGCCCGGGGACGCCCTTCGCCTTCAGGGCCGGCGACACGGCGAGACAGATGGTCCCGCTTCCGCGGAAGGGATCCGCCACGACCAGATTGGTCTTGAACGGATCCAGCCCGCGCGCCACGCATTCCACGGACGCGTAGAAGGATTTCAGATCGATGCAGACGTATGTTTTTTCCATTGAGACGTTCCCTCCTTTTCCGGACGCAAAAAGACGCGCCCAGCATTCCTGCGCAGGTCCGCAAAGCGGATGCGCGGATCTGGAACGCGCCCTTTTTTCCCGATTTCACGGCCGGGAGGACGGCCCACTTTCCGGTCTCTCAGCTGATCAGACAGCCGGTGACCGGTATGAGAACGGTTTTGCCCGCGGCCTTTTCACGGATGGCGAGCATGGTCTTGCATTTCGCGCACAGAACGGTCTTCCCCTTGTCGTTCTCGGACGCCGGGATGAGCGCGACCGTATTCCGGTCCTTCGGGTTTCCGGAGTAGAGGATCGTATGCCCGCACTGCGGGCAGCAAGCGATCGGAAACCGCGTGCGCACGGTCGCCGGGCGGTCCATCACACAATTTCCTTGATGACCCGCAGAGCAACGCCCTGGATGGTCAGACGTTCCGGATACAGATCCCGGTAATCCGGGTTTTCCGGATGCAGCCGGGGGCGCTTTCCGTCCCAGAACAACCGCTTCAGCGTATTGCCGTCTTCCGTCAGCGCGACGACGACCTTGCCGTCCAGATCGCGCCCGTCCCCTTCGTACCGGCGGACCAGGACCAGATTGCCCTCCTCGACGCCGATGTCCTTCATGGAATCGCCGAACGAGCGCAACAGGAAGCACTCGCCGTCCACCCATTCTTCCGGGATGGCCAGATAGCCGTCGTTCCACTGCTCCTCTTCCTCCGGCGTGCCGCAGATGATGGTCCCGTAAATGGGCACTTTCACCGCGTTGTACTGCCTGCAGTAGTCCGTCGGATCCGCCATCTGCATGGTCCCTTTTCCGGAATATTCGATCCGGTTCCGCTCCTTCAGGACGGTGATGTAGCGGTAGGCGACGGATTTTCCCATGCCCATTTCCTTCATGATCTCCGACAGCACGGGCATCCGTCCATTGTTCTCATGCGCGTATTCCTTGATGAACGCTTCCAGTCTGTCCAGCTTTTCTTCGTTGATGACTCGCATAGCCGTCGCAGCCTCCTTATTGAAAACCATTGGTTTCTGTTTCCATTATAACAGAACTTCCAGTTTTGTCAATAGGTATTTTTCACTTTTTTCCGCATCCCGGAAAAAAGTTTTCCCTTGCATTTTCTGCCCGCCGCGGGTATAATGAATCTATACAAAGAAAGAATCTGTTTTGCAGGAGGAACCATCAATGACACTGGATGAACAAGATCTGCGCGAAGGTTTGCAGCGCATCGTCGGCACCTGGCAGGCGGACTATCTGGTCAGCCTGTTCTCGAACGATCTGGCGCACATCCCCGCTTCCGAGTTCAAGAGCGACGACGGAAGGGACTTCACCGCCCTGACGTTCCGCTTTACCGAGGACCACGCC
>JAGACN010000093.1 GCA_017614095.1 Clostridia bacterium
CAGCAGCAGGATCATCGTACCAGCCGTCATGGCTGTCTCCACTTTTTTGGGCAGCGGCTTCCGGCGGATGCCCTCGATGAGATAGATGACGAACCGCCCGCCGTCCAGCGCCGGTATGGGAAGCAGATTCATAAAGGCCAGCGAGGCGGAGATGAGGACGGTCATGCTGCCGAGGTTCCGGAGCGCGTCCGCGAACGACCCGCTTTCCTCCAGCAGAGTGCCTACCTGCTCGCCGACAGCGACGGGGCCTCCGACCGCGTCCAGCCCGTACCGGCCGGTAAACAGGTCCTTGAAGGAATCCACCGTGATGTAGATGGAATTCCAGCCCTGCCAGAAACTCTCGTAAAGCAGGTTCCAGACGGTCTTCGGTTTTTCATAGACATAGAAGTCGAAGACGCCGACCTCGATGCCGTTGCTGGTCTCGGTAGCGAATTGAACGGACGGAAGCAGCACTTCCTCCCCGTTCCGCTCCACCAGGATGTCGACCGGCCGGATGCCGTCCGACAGGACCGCGTAAGACAGATCTGGGCAGCAGTGAATGCGTCTGCCGTTGACTTCCAGGATCGTATCGTCCACCTGCAGTCCGTACCGGGCGCTGACGTTCTCGTCCCGGAACGCGGCCACGGTCGTGGAAGCCAGCTTATTGGAAGTCAGGACCAGCAGAAACATCAAAAAGAAGGCAATGAGCACGTTGGTCAAAGGGCCGGCCAGGACGACGACCATGCGTTTCCAGACGGAAACGTCGTTGATGGACGTTTTCCCGATGACGCGCGGAAGGTCTTCCGGCCGTTCTTCGCCCGGCTCGCCCACCATGCGGACGTAGCCGCCGATCGGCAAAGCGCGGATGGAAAAATCGTTGTGCTTCAGACGCCACGTGTGCAGCGCGGGCCCCATGCCGATGGAATACTCGATGATCCCGATTCCGAACAGGCGCGCAAACAGATAATGTCCCAGTTCGTGCAGGGCGATCAGAAAGCCGAACATGACCAGGGTGACGAGAATGGTCAGCAGTACGTTCAAATGGAACCTCCAGCGGGAACCGTCCGTTCCCGATCGATCAGATTGATCAGCAGAATGCTTCCGTCAGCCGGCGTGCCTCGAGATCGGTCTCCAGCACGTCTTCCAGAGAGGGTGACGGAATAAAGGGGATCTGCGCGGTGACCCGCGCGACGCAGTCGAACAGGTCCGTATAACGGATCTCGCCTCTCAGGAACCGCCATACGGCGGCTTCGTTCGCCCCGTTCATCGAGGCGGGCGTATTGCCGCCCCGTTCGATGGCCCTCCGTGCGAGAGGCAGCAGCGGGAAGGTCTCCTCGTCCGGTTTCCGGAAGGTAAGCGTTCCGGCATCGAACAGATCCAGTTCGCGGCAGGGGGACGGGAGTCGGTCGGGATACGTAAGCGCGTACTGGATGCACAGCCGCATATCCGGAACGGCCATCTGCGCCAGGACCGCGCCGTCCTCGAATTCCACCATGGAATGAATGATGCTTTCCCGGTGAACGACCACCTCAATCTGATCCGGACGGACGCCGAACAGATGAACCGCTTCAATGATCTCCAGTCCTTTGTTCATCAATGTGGACGAATCGACCGTGATCTTCGGCCCCATAGACCAGTTGGGATGGCGGAGCGCCATCTCGGGCGTGACCGTTTCCAGAAAGGCGCGGTCCCGTCCGAAGAACGGTCCGCCGGAAGCGGTCAGGAGGATCCGCTTCAGCCGGCGCTCCGGCTCCGGCGCGCCCTGCAGGCACTGGAAAACAGCCGAATGTTCGCTGTCGACCGGAAGGATCCGGCATCCGTTCGCTTTCGCTTCCGCCAGAACCAGTTCGCCGCCGGCGACCAGCGTTTCCTTGTTGGCCAGCGCGATATCCTTTCCGGCCTTGAGCGCCGCCAGCGTCGGCTTCAGGCCGAGCATCCCGGACAGCGCGTTGACGACGCACTCCGCGTCCGTTTCGGCCGCCAGGGAGCACAGTCCGTCTTCCCCGGTCAGGACGCGGATATCCGTATCCATCAACCGAGTATACAGATCCTGATATCCCGTTTCCGGTACATATACATATTTCGGGCGGAAAGCCCGGCATTGTTCTTCCAGTTCGCGGACTCTCGTGCCGGCAGCCAGACCGGATACGCGGATGCCGAGCTTGCGCGCGACATCGAGCGTCTGGGTCCCGATGGATCCGGTGGACCCGAGCAGACAAACAGATCGAATCATGACCACAACTCCGCAAAGAACGGGATCTGATACAGCAGAAAAAGCAGAACGGCAACGGGCAGGACGCTGTCAAACCGGTCCATGATCCCGCCGTGGCCGGGCAGCAGTTTCCCGTAATCCTTGATTTGGTAGTGCCGCTTGACCACCGAGGCAAACAGATCGCCGAAAATGGAAAAGACGGACAGAATGACGGCCGCGGCGAACACGACGGCCAGTGAAAGGGGACGCCAGGTCTTCATCAGGATCCCGTACAGGACGGTTGCGATCACCGCCGTCCCCAAAACGCCGCCCACGGCGCCCTCGACGGTCTTTTTGGGAGAAATGACCGGACACAGTTTGCGCTTCCCGAACGCGCGGCCGGCGAAATAGGCGAGGCTGTCCGCCACCCACGGGATGACGATCGCGGCGACCATCAGCGCCCGGTGGGGCGTGTCCGAAAGCCGGCAGAGCGTGCCGAATCCGAACGCCGCATACAGACAGAGCCCGCATTGCGCCATCACGTCGTTGGCCGGGAAATGTTCGTGCAGAACGACCGCCGACAGCCCGTGCAGAAGGATCAGCAGAAGCACGCAGGCGACAAAGACCCGCTCGAGCACGGCCGCCGCATCGATCCCGTCCGGAAACATGCCCGGATGGATCGCGGCCGCTGCGGCGCAGAAGAGGGCAGCCGGGACCGTCACCCACCATTTTTTCTTATGACCGACGCAATTGATCAGTTCAAAGGCGGCGATTCCGGCAAAAGCCGCGATCATCAGGGAAACGCCCCAGCCCGGCGCGAAGAAGACGACCGGGACCATGATGACCGTCAGACAAAAACCGGTCAAAACTCGAACAAGCATGCTGTCCTCCTAAAAGTGCGCGCCCGGACGAGCGCAGTATCGTCCCCGAACAAGGGGCAAAAAAGGCAAGAAACCGCTCCGGTCAAACCGACGATGCCGTTCCCGCCTTTTAAACATATGACGTCCGCGCCGGACGGACTACCGGCCGAAACGGCGTTTCCGCTTCTCGAAAGCGCGCAGCGCCTCAACCAGTTCCGGCTCGTGAAAATCCGGCCAGAACACATCCGTAAAGTAATACTCCGCGTACGCGGACTGCCAGAGAAGGAAATTGGACACGCGGTATTCGCCGCCCGTCCGGATCACCAGGTCCGGATCCGGGATCTCCGCCGTATACAGATGCGCCGAAACGTCTTCGGCCGTGATGTCCTTCTTTCCCTCCTCCGCAAGCAGCCGGAAAGCGCGCACCAGTTCCTGACGGCCTCCGTAAGACAGGCAGAGGGACAGGGTCAGCCCGGTGCAGCGGTCCAGCAGTCTGACGCAATTCTGCAAAGAGGTCCGCGGCCCTTCCGGGAACCGGTCCATATCTCCGATCAGCCGGAGCCGGACGTTCTTTTCCAGTAGTTCCGCGGTATACTCCCGGACCGACTGGTCGATCAGGCGGACCAGAGCGTCCACTTCGTCCTGATCGCGTTCCCAGTTTTCGGACGAGAAAGCATACACGGTCAGATAGCGGATACCGATCTCGCCGCACGCGTTGACGATGTCGTGAAAGTTCCGGACGCCCGCGACGTGGCCGGCAGTACGCGGCATCATGCGCTTTTTCGCCCAGCGCCCGTTCCCGTCCATAATGATGGCAACGTGCTCGGGCAGTTTCGTGAAAACGGGTCTTTCCGTTTCCGCAGTCTTTTTGTTCGCCATCAGAATTCCATGATTTCCTTGTCTTTTTTGGCGACGACCTCGTCAATGATCTTGATGTAGCGGTCCGTCAGATTCTGGATGTCCTTTTCCGCGTCTTTCTGGTCGTCCTCGGTCAGGATGCCGTCCTTCTTCTGCTTCTTGACGTCTTCGTTCGCGTCCCGGCGCAGATTGCGGATGGCGACCTTGGCCTCTTCGCCCATCTTGGCGGTTTTCTTGGTGTGCTCCTTGCGGCGTTCCTCGGTCAGCGGAGGAAAACTCATCCGAAGCATCTTGCCGTCGTTCTGCGGCATAATGCCGACGTCGGACGCAGCAATGGCTTTTTCCAATTCCTTCAGCAGCGAAGCGTCCCACGGCTGGATCAGCAGCGTGCGCGCGTCGGCCACCTTCACGGTCGCGACCCCTTCGATCGGAGTCGGAACGCCGTAATACGGGACGGTGACCTTGTCCAGGACCTTCGGTGAGGCGCGTCCGACGCGGATGGCCGCGAACTCGGATTCCAAAACCTCGACGGTTTTCTTCATTTTGTTCTCATAAGGCGTCAGATCGAATTTCATAACAATCGTCCTTTCTTGAAAGATGTATGGCGTGATTTCTTATTCCGTGATCAGTGTGCCGACATTCTCCCCGCAGACGGCGCGCAGGATGTTTTCGGGATCGGAGAGCGCGAAGATGAGGGCGGGCATATGGTTGTCCTGCCCGATGGCGGAAGCGGATACGTCGATGGCTTTCAAATGACGGTCCAGCATTTCCTGGTAGGTCAGGCGGTCATACTTGACGGCGGTCGGGTCTTTGGCCGGATCCGCCGAGTACACTCCGTCCACGTTCTTGGCGGACAGGATGATGTCGCAGCCCAGTTCCATGGCGCGCAGCACCATGCCCGTGTCCGTCGTAAAGAACGGATACCCGACCCCGCCGGCCAGCAGGACGACTTTTCCCTCTTCCAGATATTTCCGGGCCTTGTACTGCTCGTAGGGCTCGCACATCTGCTGGATCTGGAACGCGCTCATCACCTTGGCGTCGTTCCCCAGAGCGATCAGGTAATTCTGCATGGCCAGGCAGTTGATCACCGTTGCCAGCATCCCCATGTGATCCGCGCGGACGCGGTCGATGGAAAGACCGCCCTGCCGGGCGCCTCTCCAGATGTTCCCGGCTCCGATGACGACGGCGACCTGCACGCCGAGATCCGCGGTCTGTTTGATCATTCCGCTCACTTTTTCGAGCATCTCGTTGCTTAAGATCTTTCCTTCGTCTCCGGCGAGCGCCTCCCCGGACAATTTTAAAAGAATGCGTTTGTATTTCGGCTCCATGTCCATCCTCCGTTCGTATGCGGCCTGCCGCACAAAGCAGGTATTATTCTTCTAACCAATGTAGTATTATATCAAAAGTTTAGCCGTTCCGCAACCTTTCCGGCGAAAAAAGACCTCAAAAACCGGTCCGGCCGTCCGTTCCGGTCAGAAATACAGTTCCGTCCGGAGAATGCGCTTCCACCGGACGTTCGCCCGTTCCTCCAAAAAAGCGGCGACATAGGCGGGATTCAGCGTTTTGCTCCCGCAGGGAAGCACGCACGTCAGCAGATGCCCATCTCCGGTTTCCGACCATTCGATCTGCTCCACGAGCGGAGCGATGTCCACGACGGCCGCTTCTTTGGCTTTCGTCTTCTTCAGCACCGGCATCGGTCCCTCCGTCAGTCTTCTGAGCTCGTCCGGCGGGCAGTCTCCCTCCAGCAGGATCTCATACCGGGCGGCCCTGCATTCGGGCGGCTTTTTCTCCGAAAATGTGACTTTTTTGAACTGCAGCCCTTCGGGCGAAGCCGACCGCAGCGCCTGCAGGACCTGCTCTTCCGTCCGCGGCGGATCGATCCGGAACACGGCGATCTCGCATACGCTTTCCTGAAAGATGGACAGCGGCTGTGCGAACGTCAGACGGGGATGCGGATTGAACCCTTCCGAAAAGACGAGCGGAAGATCCGTGCGCAGCAGCAGACGGGTCATCGCCCGCTGCAGGTCCAGATGGGAAATATAGCGCAGGATCCCGCGCTTTTCAAATTCTGCCAGCACATACATCTTTACGCGTCCCCCTTCCCCGACTCCCGGTTTTCCGTGCAGGAGCACGGACCCCTGCACAGGGATGCCGCGCCGCATCCGGAGCAGTGCGTCCGGCAATCCGGCGTCGTTTCCGCCATCCGGCTTTTATGCCGCTCCTTCAGCAGGAACGTCTTGGTCACGCCGATGTCCAGGAAATCCCAGGGAAGGAGCTCGTCCTCCCCGATCTCGCGGTTGGCGTAGAATGACGGATCGATGCCGCAGTCCCGAAAGACGGACATCCACCTGTCGTAGTCGAAATACTCGTCCCAGGCATCGAACCGCTGGCCGCGCCGGACCGCTTCGGCCAGCGCCTTTCCGAGCCGGCGGTCGCCTTTCGCGAAAACGGCTTCCAGCCTGGACACCCGGGCGTCGTGGTATTTGTAATCGATCTTCTTGCTCCGGATCTCGCTCCGCAGCAGTTGCTGCTTGCGCTCCAGTTCTTCAAAATCGTCCTGTCTGTCCCATTGGAAAGGCGTAAACGGTTTGGGCACAAAGTTGGAAACGCTCACATTGATGCTGAAGCGTCCGCCTTGTTTTCCCATGATCTCATAATTGATATCCATGATCTTTTGGGCGATCTCCGCGATTCCCGCCAGATCATCTTCGGTCTCACCGGGCAGCCCCATCATAAAGTAGAGCTTGATCTTTTTCCAACCCAGCTCGATCGCCTGTCTCATCGCGCTGTAGATATCTTCTTCGGTGATGTTTTTGTTGATGATATCGCGCAAACGCTGTGTGC
>JAGACN010000094.1 GCA_017614095.1 Clostridia bacterium
GAATTGAAAGAGATCCTGGCGGACCGGCGCGACCGTCCGGTCTTCGTCTGCGAGACGGAGGACGGAACGGTGGTCGGCCATTGCTTCGCGCAATGGACCGTCTGTCCGGAAAACGGCGCCTGCTACGAACGTGAAGAACTCTATATCGACGATCTCTGCGTGGACGAGCGCTACCGCGGCATGCGTGTCGGACAGACCCTGTACCGGTATGTCCGGGATCTTGCGGACAAAAACGGCGTGAAGCGGATCACGCTGCACGTCTGGTCCTGCAACCCCGGCGCGGAGGCGTTCTACCGGAAAATGGGCATGTCCGTGCGGCAGTGCACGATGGAGGACAGCTGGGAATAGAACCAAAAGCAATAAACGCAGATAAAAAGAGAAGGTCATGCCGCTCAAAAAGCAGCATGACCTTTTTCAATCGGTTTAATGGTTCATCGGGAAGGCTAGTTCAGACATTTGTAGAGCATGGTCATGGCTTCGGCCCGCGTGATCTGTGCGTCCGACGCAGTGGAGATCAGCCCGTTCGCCAGTCCCCAGTTGACGGCGTCGGAATGGCTGCCGGCCGCGGACGGACTGCCCGCATATTGCCAGAGGCAGGTCACGAACCCGTTCCGGGTCATCGGATCGTTCATGGCATCCGCGTCTTCGTCCGACAGACCTGTTTTGGTCGCCCAGGCCAGAGCATCCTCGTAATACGGTCCTTCCGCGCCGTTCCCGAGGATGAGTGCGCCGGGCATGCCGGCCGCGCGGTAGAGGAAGGTCAGCGCCTGTCCTTTGGTCAGCGTGCTGGTAACGCCGAATCTGTTGTTGCCGTTTCCGTTCGTGATGCCTTTGTTGACGGCCCAGTAGACTGCCTCGTAGTAATCGGCGGACGGATCGGTGACGTCCGAAAACTCGACGTAGACGTGCATGTTTTCCAATGTGCAGCGGATGCAGTGCAACCGGAAGGCGATGGCCTGGACCGATGTGGTATCCGCGGGGACGGTGCAGTTGACGTACGTGAGATCCAGCGCCAGTTCGCCGCCGAAATCGTTGTAGTTGTTCCTCGCCGCGCAGTCGAAAACGACGCAGTTTTCCAGTTTCTGTGCGGTATAGGCGGAGGGGCCGAACCGGCCCTGATGTTCGAAGAAGAAGCCGAATTTCTTGTTGCCTTCCGCGTAGCAGCGGGCAATGCAAATGGATTCGTTTTCCGCGTATCCGGTTCCGATGCCGAATCCGGAAGCGCCGACGTTCGCGGTGGTCGCCGCTTTTCCGCAGCCGTACGCGCGGCAGTTCGTGATCGTGCAGTTGATCGGGCAGTCGACGCCGAATCCGGTGCCGTCCGTGTTCTTGCAGACGATGTGATCGAAATCGCAGTCCTTGAACAGGTTGAACATGAACCCTTTGCCTGCCGAGGTGTAGCGCGCGGCATGGGCCAGCCCGCCGTCGATCACGAAGTTCCTAAAGTCCGCGTTGACCAGATAAAGGGGATTCTTGAACCCGCTGTCGGCGTATTCGTTGAAATAGAACATATCCAGTCCGCCCGACGTGTTGCCGACCGGCTGCAGGACCGTCAATTCGCCCTGACCTTCGACCAGCACGTTGTCTTTCGGCATGCAGACGTAATCCTCGAATTTGCGGGCGTTCATGCCTTGCGTGGAGAAGTAGAAGGTGCCGGTCGGGAGCAGGACGGTTCCGCCGCCCGCTTCGGAGGCACGGTCCACGCAGGATTGCAGTTCGGCCGTATTGTGCGCCATATCCGCTGCCGCTTTGCTGTCGGGGATCAGGTCCGGCTCGATCAGCAGTCCGTTCCGGGCATCCGGACAGGGGACGCCGCGGTCGATGGAAGCCGTTCCGAGCACGGCGCGCTTCAAGAGGATGTAGTTCGCCGCGGAGGTTTTGTCGCCGTCGCCGGTGACGTCCGCGCGACCTTCCTGCGCTTTCGTCAATGTTGCCGTTCCGAGAATGGACCGGCGGAGCAGGACGTAGTCGATGACGGACAGTTCGCCGTCCATGTCCAGATCGCCGCGGGTCGCCGCGTAATAGGCGTCCAGGACCGTTTTTGCGTACAGCTGGTATCCTTTCGTGTTCGGATGGACACCGTCCGAGATGAGGGGGGCGAAGTTTTCCGCGCTGAAAGCGGCATGGACGTCCGCGCAGGTTGCGTTCTGCTCCCGCGCGACGGCGCGGGCCGCCTGGGCGTAGATCGTCAGCAAGCCGTTCGGCCCGTTGTAAGGAAGGAACGGATCTGCCTGGTGGCGGGTCAGATACGGCTCGTCCACGATCGGCGGCGGGGTGATGACGACCGGGATGGCCCCGATTTCGCGCACTTTGGCGATCATGCTGCGCAGGTTGTCCGCGTACGTTTCCAGCGGAATGTAGCGGTCCATATCGATTGAGGTGTCGTTGGTTCCGAACCCGATAAAGACGACGTCCGGTTTCTTGGCTGTGACGGCGGACGCGAACCGGGCGAGACCCGCTTTCGAGGTGTCTCCGCCGACGCCGGAATTCAGGACGGTCTCGCCGGAATACTGCTTGAAATAGGACTCCCAGGTTCCTGCTGCCGCGATGCTGTCCCCGTAAGCGACCAGAACGGGATAGGATTCTTCCGCGCTTGCCGCTGGAAGAGCGGGAAGGATCGTCAGAGCGAGCAGGATGAGCGCGACCAGACGGGCGAGGGTTTTTGTGTTCAGGATTTTTTCCATTCGAGTATCTGCTCCAATCTCTCTTTGAACTGCTTTTCCTTTCCCTGATCGGTGGGCAGATAGTATCTGCGTCCGTTCAGCGAGTCCGGCAGGCAGGTCATTTTGGCCATTTTTTCTTCGGTGTCGTGCGCGTAGATGTATCCTTTTCCGTATCCGTTTTCTTTCATCAGCTTGGTGGGCGCGTTGCGGATGTGCAGCGGGACCGGTTCGGCGGGCATTTTCCGGATGTCGCTTTCGGCCTGCTGGGTCGCGACTTCCAGTGAATTGGATTTCGGCGCGAGGGAAAGATAGACGACCGCGTGCGCGAGATGCACGTTGCATTCCGGAACGCCCAGATACCGGCAGGCCTGGAACGCGGCGTTGGCGATCAGCAGCGCGTTGCTGTCCGCCAGCCCGACGTCTTCGCTGGCAAAGCGGACCAGCCTGCGGGCGATGTACAGAGGGTCCTCGCCGCCGTAGAGCATGCGCTCCATCCAGTAGACGGCGGCGTCCGGATCGCTGTTCCGCATGGATTTGTGCAAGGCGGAAATGATGTTGTAATGCTCTTCGCCGTTCTTGTCGTATAAGAGCGACCGCCGGTTGGTGCATTGTGCCAGCGTTTCGTCCTCGATCGTCAGACTGCCGTCCGCGTTCGGGACGGCGTTCAGGACGGCCATTTCCAGCGTGTTCAGCGCCGTGCGCGCGTCGCCGTTGGCGAAACGGGCGATGAAGTCGATCTGGTCGTCCGTGATGCGGATGTCGCTGTCGCCGAACCCTTCTTTCGACTGCAGCGCGCGCAGGATCATCGTGCGGATGTTCTCTTCGGACAGTTCCTTCAGGATGAACACCTTGCATCTGGACAGCAGGGCGGAATTCAGTTCGAAGGAGGGATTCTCCGTCGTCGCCCCGACCAGAATGATGCTCCCGCGCTCCACGTAGGGCAGAAACGCGTCCTGCTGTGCTTTGTTGAACCGGTGCACCTCGTCGATGAACAGGATGGTCCGGATGCCCGTCTGCCGCTTCATCTCGGCGCGGTTCATGATGTCCTTGATCTCTTTCACGCCGCTGGTGACGGCGCTCAGCTCCACGTAATCCGAATGGGTGTGCTTTGCGATGATCCGGGCCAGCGTGGTCTTGCCCACGCCGGGCGGGCCCCAGAAGATCATGGAGGGCACGTTGTCGCTCTCGATCATCCGGCGGAGCACGCGTCCTTCGCCGACCAGATGCTCCTGACCGACGTAGCCGTCCAGCGTGTCCGGACGGAGGCGGTCCGCGAGCGGGGCGGAGGGGCTTTCGTTACCGAATAAATACAGTTGATCCATAGAATAATCTTTCTTCCGGCAAGCGGATCACCGGCCGGCGCGTCCGTACAGCCGGTTCCAGTAGAGGAATTTTTCTTTGTCCCGGTCCAGTTCCGCTTTCTGGTAGGCGGCGATGCGGAAGGCCCAGTTGCCGTCCCGGACGCCGGGCTTGTTCATGCGGGTGTCCGCGCCGTAGAGCAGCAGATCCTGAACGGGGAAGAGGACCAGTCCCGCGTGGCTGCCGAGCATGGTCTTCCGGATGGCGTCGAATCCGTGCTGCCAGTCCGGGTTGTCGTATCCGCAATAGGAAAGCATGCGGGCGCGGTTGTCCGGGTCTTCGTCCCAGACGTATCCGAGGAGCGTGTTGTTGTCGTGGGTCCCGGTATACGCGACGCAGTTCTCGTTGTAGTTGTGCGGCAGATGGGGCGTGTCCGGATCGCCCAAAAAGGCGAACTGAAAGACGCGCATGTTCGGAAATCCGCTCTGTTTGACCATCTTGCGGACCGCGTCCGTGATGTCGCCGAGGTCTTCCGCGATCAGCAGGGTGTCCGGGAAGGATCTGCGCAGTTCTTTCAGGAAGGGCAGGCCGGGTCCTTTTTTCCATTTGCCGTTCCGGGCGGTCGTTTCGGCGGCGGGGATGCTGTAGTAGGACTCGAAGGCGCGGAAATGGTCGATGCGGACGCCGTCGAACAGCTCGGTCATAAAGCGC
>JAGACN010000095.1 GCA_017614095.1 Clostridia bacterium
GCCGGAGCGGATGTCCGCGGAGACCGTGTCCAGCACGGCCGGCGCCATCTGGCTCGCGAAGAACCGCTCCCAGATCAGCTTGTACAGCTTATACTGGTCGGGCGTCACCTTGCCGCGGATGTCCGACGGCGTAAGCGTCATATCCGAGGGGCGGATGGCTTCGTGCGCGTCCTGCACGTTTTTGTTCTTCTGCCGGAATTCGTTCGGCTTGGACGGGCAGTACTCCGGCCCGTATTTGTTCAGGATGTATTCCTTTGCGGCCTCCCGCGCCTCTTCCGAAACGCGCAGGGAGTCCGTACGCATATACGTGATCAGACCGTGGGCCCCGCGGTCGCCGATGCTGATGCCTTCGTACAGTTCCTGCGCGATCTGCATGGTCCGGGTGGCCTGGAAGTTCAGGCGGCGGTTGGCCTCCTGCAGAAGCGTGGAGGTCACGAAAGGCGGCTGCGGCCGGACGTGCTTGACGGATTTCTTCAGCGACACGACCGTGAAGGTCTCATCCATGCCGCCCAGGACTTCCTTGACGTCCGCTTCCGTTTTCAGATCCCGTTTGGCGTCGTCCGTTCCGTAATAGCGGGCGGTCAGTTCTCCGCCGTCGGCGGTCTTCAGCGCCGCGTTCAGCAGCCAGTATTCCTCCGGCACGAATGCGCCGATCTCCTCCTCGCGCTCCACGATGATGCGCGTGGCGACCGACTGCACGCGTCCGGCGGACAGTCCGTTGCGCACGCTCTTCCAGAGATAGGGGCTGAGCTTGTATCCGACCAGACGGTCCAGGATGCGGCGGGTCTGCTGCGCGTCCACGACGTTCGGGTTGATGTCGCGGGGATGCTTGATGGCTTCCTTCACCGTGCTTTTCGTGATCTCGTTGAAGGTGATCCTGAGGACCTTGGACGGGTCGACGCCGAGCACCTGCAGCAGATGCCAGCTGATGGCCTCGCCTTCGCGGTCCGGGTCGGCCGCGAGCAGGACGCGGTCGGACGCCTTCGCGTCCTTCCGGAGCTCGTTGATCAGTTCCGCCTTGCCGCGGATGTTGATGTACTGCGGCGTGAAGCCGTTCTCGATGTCGATGCCGAGCTTGCTCTTCGGCAGATCGCGCACATGCCCTTTCGAGGCTTTGACCTTGTAGCCCTTTCCCAGGAAGGTCTTGATGGTGTTCGCTTTGGATGGAGATTCCACGATTACGAGTGTTGTCATTAGCGTTTATTGCCTTTCGTTGTTGTTGAGATTTTGTCCGCCGCGGGAGCCTTCCCACATCAGGACGGAGGCCGCGACCGCGGCGTTGAGGCTTTCCGCGTTGCCGGTCATCGGGATGGTCACGATCCGGCCGGCCGCCTCCAGCAGTCCGGAACTGATGCCCTGCCCCTCGTTGCCGACCACGAAGCAGTCGTCGGGACGGATGTCGAAGGAACCCAGCCGTTCGCCGTCTCCGAGCGCCGCGGCGAAGACGCGCCTTCCGGTCTTTGCGCATGCGCGGACGAACGCGGCGGGATCCGCGCAGACGGCCGCGCAGCCGGAGAACAAAGTCCCCATGGACGCGCGGACGGTCTTCTGCGACCAGACGTCCGCGCAGTCGGAGGTCAGCAGACAGGTCCAGCCGAAGGCCGCGGCCGTGCGGATGACCGTTCCGACGTTTCCGCTGTCCCGGACGGATTCCAGCATCAGGATCCTGCCGTGCAGTTCTTCCGGATCCGAAACGGACGGGACGCAGGGCAGGAAGGGCGAGACCGTCAGGATGCCCTGCGGCGCCTGTTCCGTCGTCAGTTTGTCGAAGACGGATTCCGGAACGACCGTCAGCGCCTCCTCAGGCACGCGGCTCAGCAGATCCGCGTAGCGGCCGGCGCAGTCCTCGCGGACGAAGACCGTCTCCGGCGTCCAGCCGAAGCGCAGGTATTCTTCCAGCAGATGCACGCCCTCAAAAAAGAACGACGAGGTTTCTTCCCGGAATTTCCTGGAGGAAAGCTTCGCCGTACGAACAATCAGCGGGTTACTGCGGGATGTGATTCGTTTCCAATCGGACAGTCCCATGCTCGCTCTCACATTCAGTTATAAATCCAAACATATTTTTTTCGCATTTATAATAATATATCCGTTTTCGATTGTCAATATGTATTTCAAAAAAGTTTCGCAGAATCTACCGGTTGTGGTGGCCGGCTCCCCCGTTTTCCGTCCGCAAACGGAAAAAAGCGGGAGCCTCCGCGCCGGGAGACTTCCGCCAAACCGTTTTTTCCTTTTGCCGTTTTCTTTTTTCCGGCCGGGATCCGGGAATATCGAACAAATGTTCTATACCCGTTTTGCCAATACAACGCGGTCGTTCCCGCCGTAGTCCTTGATGACCGCCGTGGCGTATCCCTGCTCGCGCAGCAGGTCCTGGACGTCTTCCGCCTGATCGTATCCGATCTCGAACAGCAGGATGCCGTCCTCCTTCAGGATGAGCGGCGCGTAGGCGGCGACCGCGCGGTAATAGCGCAGTCCGTCCTCCCCGCCGTCCAGAGCGGTCTCCGGCTCGTAGCGGACGTCCGTCGGGAGGTTTTCCAGATCCTCGGTCGGGATGTAGGGAGGGTTGCAGAGCAGCAGGTCGAACGGGCGTCCGGCCCGGATGGCCAGCGCCGCGTATTCCTGATCGTCCAAAACGTCGAACCGCAATACGGAAACGTTTTTCATTCCGTCCAGGTTCCGCAGCGTATACGGCAGCGCCTTCATGGACAGTTCCAGCGCGTATCCTTCCGCGCCCGGCCGGTTGGCGGCGACCGCCTTGGCGATGCACCCGCTGCCGGAGCACAGATCGGCAAACAGCATGCCGTCTTTCAGGATTTTCAGCGCCGTTTCGACGAGGACCTCGGTATCGCTGCGCGGGATGAAACAGCCGGGGCCGACCGCGATCTCCTGGCCGTAGAAGACGCAGGATCCCAGCACATACTGCAGCGGCTTGCCGTAGGACATCTCGTAGACGGCGTTCGAGCAGAATTCCTCGGTCTCGTCGTCCAGTTCCTCGTCCAGACGGGCAAGCAGCTCCCCGCGATCGATGCCCATGCCGGCGGACAGCAGGATGTCCGCGAGCACGGACGCGTCGTCCGGATTCATCTGGGACAGCAGGTCACGGAGTCTCGTTCGGTATTCCCTCAGAAGCATCGGTGTTCTCTCCTTCCGCCTGTTCCGGCCGGCCGGTTCCTTCCGGCTTTTCGGGCTCGTCCGGCTGTTCGGCCAGTTCGTTCTTTTCCTGTTCCTCTTTCCGTTTGAGGTAGTCCGATTCATACGGGACCGCGAAGTCCGGGAATTCCTCCCGGAGAGCGGATTTCAAAGAAACGATGGCGACTTCCATCATGCTGTCGTCCGGCTCGCGGGTGGTGATGCGCTGCATCCACAGACCCGGCGCGGACAGGATCTTCGTCAGCCGGTTGTCGTGTTTGCCGGCGTAGCGGATGAATTCGTAGCCGAGACCCACGCACAGCGGGAGAAGCAGGACCTTCAGCGCCACGCGGAGCCAGCCCCAGACGTCCGGGATGAACACGATGGAGACGAAGATGGACAGGAAGACCATCACGAACATGAAGGAGGTCCCGCACCGCGGATGGAAACGGCTCTGTTTTTTGACGTTCTCGACCGTCAGGTCCAGCCCCGACTCATAGCAGAAAATGGTCTTGTGCTCCGAGCCGTGGTACTGGTACACGCGGCGGATGTCCTTCATCAGCGACGTCAGGGACAGGTAGGCGATGAACACCGCGATCTTGATCAGCCCTTCGATCAGGCATTTCAGCCGGTTGCGCCACCAAGCGCTGTTGAACCAGGTGTCCCAGTAGGTCAGCGACTTGGTCGCGGAGACCTTCTTCAGGACCGTTTCCGACGGCGTATCCGGATTCAGGATCAGTTTATCGTTGCTGACCTTGACCGGAACGGAGGTCGCTCCGACCGTCAGCACGTCCTTTTCGAACGTATACGGAACGGCTTCGAACGAGGTGCTCTTTTCGTTCATCATGTAGAACTTGTTTCCCGTGTTCTGCGGATTGTAGAACACGAAATAGACCTTCCCGTTCTCCGCCTGCACGTTGCCGAACGCGGAAAGATCCGTGCCCGCCTTTGCGTCTTCCGTTTTGTATTCCCACGTGCCGTCCACGGTCGCCGGGAAGATCAGGTTCGTCACGAAAGCGGGCAGCCAGACGAACAGAACGAGGGCGAGGACCAGTCCCAGCACGACGGCGATGACGGAGATGGCGTTCAGCATGCCTTTTCCGAAATGGCGGTCCAGCCACTGGTCCACTTTGGAGGGCTGCTCCGTCTCGATGCCTTCCAGTCCCAGCATCTCGGTGGAGGCGGTCAGCGTCCCGAAGGACAGCTTCAGCATCTCGACCAGGTTGACGACGCCGCGGATGATCGGCCAGTTCAAGATCTTGTTCTTGTCGCGGATGGAATGGTTGTCCGACTCCCGGACCACGATCTCCTGATCGTCCATCCGCCGGACGGCGATGGCCGTGCGGGTCGGGCTGCGCATCATCACGCCTTCCATAACAGCCTGTCCGCCCACGCGGCCGCGGCGGCAGGTCTGGTTTTCTGCAATCTTCTTTTCCAAAATATCAGCCTCATCTTGCATTTTTCTTCATTTTGCATTATAATCTTTACTGCGGCCGTTGTAAAGGCCAAAATTGTAAACAAATTCCGACAGAGAGGAGACCGGCGCGTGGAAACCAAACGCTTTACCCGAAACGACAGCGGATTCGTCTGCGTCCATTGCGGAAAAGACGTTCCGCCGCTCCGCAATTCCTCCCGCAATCACTGTCCGTTCTGTCTGTGGTCCCTGCACGTCGACAACCTGCCGGGCGACCGCGCGAACACCTGCGGCGGACAGATGCAGCCGGTCGCCGTCCGGACGGACGCCCGGAAGGAATTCATCATCACGCACCGCTGCAAAACATGCGGCGCCGAAAAGAACAACCGCTCGCAATCGGACGATGACCGGGATCTCCTGATTGCCATGACCAATCCGTTTTATTATGAAAAGAACTGATTCCGCGGCCGGCGCGACCCGCCGGACCGTTTCCTCCCTGCTGTTTCTGGTGCTGGCAGCCGCGCTGGCGGCCGCGGGCGCCGTCGTCTTCCGCGACCAGGCGGGCATCTGGCGCACCGTGCCGCTGCTTCCGCTTTGCATGATCGCGGCGGCCTTTCTGCCCGTTTCCGTCTGGCAGCGCGCGCTGCTCTTCCTGATCCCGGTCGTCGCGCTGACCTCCGTCGAACAGACAGACACGGGGACCGTCCTGCTGCTCTCCGTTCTGGCAGCCGTTCTGTTCGCGCTCACCGAGTGCGGCGTCCGGCTGATCCGGAAAAAGCGGAAGACGGTCGTCCGCATCGTGTGCGGGATCCTGATCCTCTGCCTGGCGTTCGCGGCCTACGCGGCCGTGTGCGGGAATCCCTTTTCCGCCCTTTCCGCACGGAAAGCCGTCCGCGCGTATACGGACAGGACCTACGATCCCGACGGGAACATCTCCTTCACGCCGCTGACCTACGACGTGCGGACGCGGCTGTACGGCGTCTACGCGTCCTCGGCGTCCTATCCGAACGAACGCGGCGCCATCGCGGTCAACGGGCCGATCGTGGAAGACCGTTTCCTGCCGCTGCTCGAAGACCAGTACATGCGGCTTCCTTCCGGCGCGTTCACGTCCGTTCTGCGGGAAACCTTCCCGCATGACGATTTCACGGCCTACCGCGTGTCCGTCTCCGGCTTCTCCGTCCGCATGCCCTTCCGGGATCCGGCCGGCGTCTCGGTCGCATCCGGCATTTCCTATTGCGTCGAACTGTCCGGCAAGCCGCTCTATCCGCAGATGGCCGAAGCCGCCGAAGCGTATGCGAACGTGCTCGCTTCGTCCGGCGTTCCGTTCCGTTCCGTCTCCTTCGTCTCGGTCCAGACCTTCCATACCCGCTACCGCGCGAGCGCGGTGCCCTACGGGATGACGATGTCCGGCTGCGCGGGAGTCCGCCCCTCCGTTTTCGCGATGCGGTGCGGAGACATGCTGTCCTTCCTGCAGCGGTCCGGGAACGAGTCCCTTCTGGAAACGTACGCAAAAGCGGCCGGCGCCGCCGTCTCTTCTCCTTCCGGACCGGTTTCCCGTTAACGTTTTAAAAATGCGAGGCTGTTTAAGACCCGCCTGTTCCGGCAGGGCTCGAACAGCCTCTTTTCTTTGCGTTTTTCCGGTTTCCGCTAATCGTCCAGGCTTCCGCCGAAATGCTCCAGCGTATCCAGCGTGATGCGGCACCCCGGCTTCACGCGCGTCATGATGAAACGCATGATGTTCTCCGGCACGGCCACGCATCCGCCGGTATAGGTCCGGTTGACCCGGTAGCAGTGGAAGAAGAACGCGAACCCCTTCTCCTCGACGCATTCCGGATTGTAGCCCATGTTGAGCACGTACCGGTAGGCGTACTCGTAGTCGGCGATGCGCTCGCTGTTTTCGACGTCCAGTCCGGGCAGATCCTCGATGTTGACCAGCTCGTTGAAGTGCATGCCTTCGCGCGCGTCGCCCGACCAGTAGTACCGGCCGTCCACTTTCGTATAGGGCATCTTGCAGCCCGGATCGTCCGCCAGTCCGAACGCCTTGTCGATGGTAAAGGTCCCGACCGGCGTGTAGCAGTCGTTGATGTTCGCATCGCCGAAGCCGTCCAGACCGATAAAGCCCGGCGTCGCGATCAGCTGCTCCCATTCGCCCTTCCCGTTTTTTTCGTGCATGGTCACGTACGCCGTCGTTTCGCCGACGCCCGCCACGACGATCAGCTGGTCGGCGTCTTTCGCCGCTTCCAGCGCCGTCACCCAGGCCGGCGAGCTGCGGACCGCCTGCGAAGTGAAATAAAGCCCGTCGCCCTGCTCCGGGCAGGCGCAGCCCGAAAGAAGGCCGGCCGCCGGCAGCGCCGCAAGCAGCAGCGCACAGATCCGGATACGCATCTTTCCCATTTTTCCGTTCGCGGAGTCCGGTGCGGGACCCGCTCATTCCTCCCGTTTTTTCTTTTTCAGTGTTACAAGGATCACAACGGCCGACGCGGCGATGACAGCGGCTGCCGCGCCGCCCAGCAGCCAGTACAGCCAGGTCTTTCCGGCGCTTCCCGAAGATCCGGACACGTCGTCCCGCGGCCCGGCGGAGGACGCCGGTTCCGTTTCGCTGCCGACCGAGACCCGGACGGGATACACCCGAACGTCGTTCTGGCCGTCCGTGACGGAGAGATACAGCAAGTCGGTGCCGGTAAACCCGTCTTCGGGCGCATAGGAGACCGTTTTGCGGTTCATGGCCACCTGCGCCGTCCCGTGTTCGGGCTCCGATACGGTCACCTGGATGTCTCCCGGGAAGGAGTCTCCGTCCGTCCAGGCGATGTCGAATTTCACGCGCTGGCCGGGCTCCGTCGCCACGTCCGTCGGCGCTTCCACCTCCGGAGGCAGATTGACGTAGGTCCCCTTGATGAACTGATACGTCACGTCGTACAGACGGCGCAGTCGGATGTCGGAAGGCGTGTTTCCGGTCGCGTTGCAGAAGTCGTAGAGCGAGCCGGGACCTGCGCCCTGGTAGAAGGTATGGAGCGCGTCCATATAGCCGGTCTTGGCGCCGAAATACAAATAGCTCTCGTAAAAACTTGCCGGGCGGGAGGGATCGTCGCCGCGGAAATACGACGGCTCGTCCGTCTCGATCTCCACGCCCAGATGCTCGCGCGCGATCGCCTGCGCGAACTCGTCCAGCATCTCCCGTTCGTAATACGGCCGGGAGGACAGGAAGGAGTAGTTCGGCTGCATGACGGCGGCGGAGAATCCGTATTCCTGCCACCGGTCGAACCCGAGCGACAGATAGAAGGGATCGTACAGCACTTCCCTGCCGTTCGCGCGCAGCGCGGCGACCGCCTGTTCCGTAAAGGTCTTTTCATCCGCGTTCCAGGCCTCGTCGATGGTCTCGTTGTACCAGTACCACCCGACGAACTCCAGCCGGTCGTAAC
>JAGACN010000096.1 GCA_017614095.1 Clostridia bacterium
ACATCGTCATCGACGCACCCCCCGCGCTCAGCCTGATTACCGTCAACATCCTGACCGCGTCCGACGGACTGGTCATCCCCCTGCTGTGCGAATACTATTCCCTGGAAGGCCTGTCCCAGCTGACCGCCACGGTCAAGCGGATCCAGGCGCGGACCAATCCGGACCTCAAGCTGATCGGCGTACAGGTCAATATGTACGACGGGCGGCTGAACCTGACCGTCAGCGTATTGGAGGAGATCAAGAAAATCTTCCCGGGCAAGATATACAAAACGCCCATTCCCCGTTCCGTCCGCATCAGCGAGGCGCCGAGCTACGGCATGCCAATCACCGCGTACGAACCGAACGGGCGCGGAGCCGCCGCTTACGGCGCGCTGACCGTGGAACTGATGGAGCGCTGCCGGAATCCAATCGGAAACTAAAGGAGGAACAGCCATGCCGAACGGAAGCAATCCAAAACCGAATAAAGCGAAACGCGGACTCGGACGCGGACTCGAAGCACTGCTGATGGACAGCGAACCGCTGACCGCGGCCGAAACGAGTGAAACGAACGGCGTCGCCGAACTGCATCTGGCGGACATCGAACCCAACCGGAAGCAGGCGCGCAAGGCGTTCGACGAGACCGCGCTGGCCGAGCTGGCCGACTCCATATCCCAGTTCGGGCTGGTCGAGCCCGTCATCGTCCGGAAGAAGGACAACGGCTATTACGAGCTGATCGCCGGCGAACGGCGATGGCGCGCGGCGCGGCTGGCCGGGCTGACGACCGTTCCCGCCATCGTCAAGGACTGGACGGACGAACAGGCTTCTCTCGTTTCCCTGATCGAGAACCTGCAGCGGGAAGACCTGAACCCCGTGGAAGAAGCGGCCGGATACCGCGACCTCGTCGAACGGTTCGAACTCACGCAGGAGCAGGTCGCCGACCGGGTCGGGAAATCCCGGACGCAGGTGACCAATCTGCTCCGCATCCTCCGGCTGCCGGAACCGGTCCTGGAACTGGTCAAGTCCGGAAGACTGACCTACGGGCACGCCCGTTCCCTGCTGTCTCTGGCGGAAGAGATGAAGCCGGACGCCCTGACGGCGCTGGCGCAGAAATGTGCGGAGGAGGAATGGTCCGTCCGTCAGATGGAATCCTTCGCGCGGCTGAACAAAAAGCCGAAAACGCCCCGTAAGGAGCACCCCGTGACCGCGGACTACTACGACCGTTTGGAACGGCGCATCAGCGCCGCGTCCGGACGGAAAGCGTCCATCCGGCGCTCCGCCGACGGAAGCAGCGGCAAGCTGGTGCTGGCGTTCTCCTCCTCCAAGGACCTGGAGAACCTGATCCGCACCCTGTGCGGGAACAATTTTTTTGGTGAAGAAGAATAGGAGATAAACCGTTATGCTGGATCTGAAATTCGTACGTGAAAACCCGGACGTCGTCCGACAGAACATCAAAAACAAATTCCAGGACGCGAAGCTGCCGCTCGTCGACGAGGTGCTCGCACTGGACGCCCGCAACCGCGCCATCAAGGGCGAAGTGGAAGCCCTCCGCTCCGAACGGAACAAAGGCTCCAAGTCCATCGGCATACTGATGGGCCAGGGCAAGCGCGAGGAAGCGGAAGAACTGAAAAAGCAGATCGCGGCGCTGGGCGCGGATATCGACCGGCTGTCCGCGGAGGAAAAGGAAGTCGAAGAGAAACTGCTTGCGGACATGATGGTCATCCCGAACATCATCGATCCGTCCGTCCCGATCGGCAAGGACGACAGCGAGAACGTCGAAGTGAAGCGCTACGGCGAACCGGCCGTCCCGGATTTCCCGATCCCCTACCATACGGAGATCATGGAATCCTTCGGCGGCATCGATCTGGACGCGGCCGGCCGCGTGGCCGGAAACGGCTTCTACTATCTGATCGGCGACATCGCGCGGCTGCATTCCGCCGTACTGGCCTATGCCCGGGATTTTATGATCGGACGCGGATTCACCTACGTCGTGCCCCCGTTCATGATCCGTTCCGCCGTCGTCAACGGCGTCATGAGCTTCGCGGAAATGGACGCCATGATGTACAAGATCGAAGGCGAGGACCTCTACCTGATCGGCACGTCCGAGCATTCCATGATCGGCCGGTTCATCGACCAGATCTTAGACGAATCCAAACTGCCGTATACGCTGACCAGCTATTCGCCCTGCTTCCGCAAGGAAAAGGGCGCGCACGGCATCGAAGAGCGCGGCGTCTACCGCATCCACCAGTTCGAGAAGCAGGAGATGATCGTCATCTGCAAGCCGGAAGAGAGTATGATGTGGTTCAACAAACTGTGGCAGAACACGGTCGATCTGTTCCGCAGCATGGATATTCCGGTGCGTACGCTGGAATGCTGCAGCGGCGACCTGGCCGATCTCAAGGTCAAAAGCTGCGACGTCGAAGCATGGAGCCCCCGCCAGCAGAAGTATTTCGAGGTCGGCAGCTGCTCAAACCTCGGCGACGCTCAGGCAAGGCGCCTGAAGATCCGCGTCAACGGCGAGAACGGCGAGAAGTACTTCGCCCACA
>JAGACN010000097.1 GCA_017614095.1 Clostridia bacterium
AGCGGGACCACCTACGCGTCCATCTGCTGCATCCTGGTCGGCGGCGTATTCTTCGAGTTCCTGTTCGAGCGGATGCTGCAATCCACCGGACGCACCTTCTATACGATGATCACCCAGGGGACCGGCGCCGTCATCAACATCATCCTGGATCCGATCCTCATCTTCGGATGGGGCTTCATTCCCGCCATGGGCGTCGCGGGCGCGGCGGTCGCGACCGTCATCGGCCAGTGGACGGCCGCGTTTCTGGCGATCCTTTTCAATTTCAAGAAGAATCCCGACGTGCAGTTCGGGCTCCGGTATCTGAAGCTGCGCGGCGAGACCGTCCGCCAGATCCTTTCCGTCGGCGTCCCGACGACCATCATGATGGGCATCAGTTCCATCATGAACTTTGGTATGAACCAGATCTTCCAGAAACTGGACCCGGAAGAGATCGCCACCAGCGTATTCGGCGTTTATTACAAACTCCAGAGTTTCTTCTTTATGGCCGTTTTCGGCATCAACAACGCCGCCATTTCCATCCTCGCGTTCAACTTCGGCGCGCGGAAACCGAAACGGATGGTGCGGACGCTGCGGCTGGCCATCGGCGTTTCGCTCGGCATCATGCTTGCCGGCACGCTGGTGTTCCAGTTCGGCCCCGAACTCCTGCTCAGCATTTTCAAGACCGAGCCGGCTTTTATGGAGACCGGCGTTCCCGCCCTGCGGATCATCAGCATCCACTTCCCCGTCGCCGCCGTCTGCATCATTCTGGGGGCGACCTTCCAGGCCGTCGGCATCGGCGTTTATTCCACCATCTCCTCTTTATGCCGGCAGCTGGTCGCGTTACTTCCCGCGGCGTTTCTGCTCAGTCTGACCGGCGCCGTCCGGTCCGTCTGGTGGGCCTTCCCGATCGCCGAGGTCATGAGCCTGCTGATCACGATCATCCTTTTTATCCGCGTCTACCGGAAGAAGATCAAACCGCTCGAAGCGGCCGGTCCGGAACCGGGCAAACCCGTGGAAGAATAGCAAAAAAGACTCTGCCGAGCGATCGACGGAGTCTTCTTTTTCCGGATCTATTGCGTCAATGGCGGCCCAGTCCGCGCAGGACGGCGGACAGGAGAACCTCCTTTTCGCCGTCGGAAAGGATCCGCGTAAACAGGGAATAGCCGTCCACTTTCGTATTTCCGGCCGAAAGCGTTTCCGCCGTCAGCCAGTCGCCCCCGGTGTGGGTGATCCCCCGTCGGCGGTTGTCGTACCGCCCGACATCGCCCGGCATGGAATCGATGACCAGATAGCGTTCCGTTTGCGGATCGTAGTCGATCAGGGTCATAAAATGGCCGGGCACGTGCATCACCGCCGTCCCTCCGGACGCGATGTGGTCCAGCAGTTCTTTGGACTTGACGTTCCCCCACAGGAATTCCGTCGCCTTGTATCCGTATGCGCTCCCGTACCATTCGGCCGAGTGCATGAACACCGAGCGGTAAACGCCCGCGACGCTGTCCGTATTGAAGTAATGCTTGTCGTGCGCCTTGTTGGCCACTTCGACCAGATCCATCTGCCTCCCGGTCAGATAGTAGACCGCGTTGCAGATGCCGGCTATGCCGCAAGCGGAATCCGCAATGGTCAGCGTTCCGACCTTCACCGACGCCCAGCGGCTGTCCGACTGGACGTAATAGACGGACAGATTGGCCGGTTCCTCCCCAGCCGCGGCGCGAACGGCCGCCGACAGGAAGAACAGGCACGCAGTCAGGATGCAGAGTGCGCAAACAGCTCGTCTTCTCATACTCTTTTTGAAAAGGCTTCGACCTTTTCCTCCTTGAACGTTTTCCAGCTGCCGTCGTCGATGGCGGCGCGGATGTCTTCCATCAGCGTATTGTAGAAATACAGATTGTGCAGAACGCAAAGGCGCATAGCCAGCATCTCCCTGGCCTTGAAGAGATGCCGGATGTACGCGCGCGAATACCGGCGGCAGACCGGGCACCCGCACCGTTCGTCCAGCGGCCGGGAGTCTTCCGCGAATTTGTTGTTGTTCAGGTTCAGCAGTCCCTCGGACGTGAACAGATTGCCGTGGCGCGCGTTCCGGGAAGGCATGACGCAATCGAAGAAGTCCACGCCGCGGTCCACGCATTCCAGGATGTTGATCGGCGTCCCGACGCCCATCAGGTAGCGGGGCCGGTCGGCCGGCATCAGGGGTTCCACCTCTTCGATGGTCCGATACATCACGTCCGCGGTCTCTCCGACCGCAAGTCCGCCGATGGCGTAGCCCTCCAGATCCAGTTCCGCGATCTGTTTCATATGTTTCTTCCGAAGATCCGGATAAATGCCTCCCTGATTGATCCCGAACAGGATCTGCTCCCGGTTGATGGTCTCCGGCAGGCCGTTCAGCCGGTCCATCTCCTCCTTGCACCGGATCAGCCAGCGGGCGGTCCGTTCGCAGGATTTTTCGATATACCCGTGTTCGGCGACAGAGGACGGACACTCGTCGAAGGCCATCGCGATGGTGGATCCCAGACGGGACTGGATCTGCATGCTGATCTCGGGGCTCATATAGATGCGGGCCCCGTCCATATGGGACTGAAAGGTCACGCCGTCTTCTCGGATATTGCGCAGATGCGCGAGCGAAAAGACCTGGAACCCGCCCGAATCGGTCAGGATCGGCCGTTCCCACCGGAAAAACCTGTGCAGCCCGCCCTGACGGTAAATGACGTCTTCACCCGGCCGGACGTGCAGGTGATACGTGTTGGACAGTTCCACCTGACACTTGATCTCTTCCAGATCCGCCGTCGAAACGGCCCCCTTGATGGCGGCGCTGGTTCCGACGTTCATAAAAACAGGCGTCTGGATATCTCCGTGCGGCGTATGGAAAACGCCCCGCCGCGCGGCGCCAGCTTTTTTCAGAAGTTCGAATCTCATACCAATTTACCGGTCAAAATATTTTTCGATTTCCCGTCTCGATATCGGGTGCATCACAGGTCTGCCGTGCGGGCAGAACCGGATCTCGCGATGGGTCATCAACTGTTCCAGTATCCATTCGTTGTGTGCGGGATTGTTGGGGATACCCGCTTTCACGGCCGCCTTGCACGCCACGGTAAACAGGGCGCGATCGCATTTCTCGGAGAACGGGACGTTTCCGCCCGCGGCCAGTTCCGAGGCGAACGTCTGCAGGTAGGCGGGCAGTTGACGCGTATCCGCCAGCGAAGCGGGGACCGCCCGGACCAGAACGGTATTGCCTCCGAACGGCTCCAGTTCGAAGCCGAATTCGGAAAGATAGCCGCTGTTTTCAGTCAATACGGCGCATTCCTCGGACGACAGTTCGACGGGGATCGCGACGAGCAGCGTCTGCGAATGGACTTCTTTCCGGGAAGCGATCCGTTCGTACAGGATCCGCTCATGCGCGGCGTGTTTGTCCACCACGTAGACGGTATCCTCCGTTTCCATGAACAGGAAGGCGTCATAGGCTTCCCCGATATATTTCCAATACGGTCTTTCCTCCAGGACGGTCTGCGCGTTTTCAACGGCGCTTCCGGATTCCGGTCCCGCCGGATCCTGCAGTCCGTCGGTAAAGTCGACCTGATCGTCCTCCGACAG
>JAGACN010000098.1 GCA_017614095.1 Clostridia bacterium
ACGTTCTTATTCCGGTTTTTCCTTCGCGCTTCTTCTATGGTTTTACGCTCTTCATCTGTGAATTGATACATACTTCATCACCCTGAAGTAGTATACCACAAATAAAGGTTCTTGTCAAGTTTTTAATTGGATTTTAGTATCAAACGGTACCGTAGAGCGTGCATTCGATATCCGTTCCGACACGGCCGTTCGTTGCTTCCGTCAGTTCGCCGGCCGCTTTTTCGGCGTCCGCGGAAGGAATCAGGAAGACGGTCGTGACGTCCGTTTCGAAGAGCTGCTCGTCCTTGCGGACACGATAGCCGGACAGAACGGATTCCAGTTTGGAATAGTCGCCGTAGGGACAGACGACCTTGCAGCGGGCCAGTTCTTCAACACTGACGCGGCCTGCAGACTCCAGCGCGAGGCGGGCGCTTTCGGTATATGCGCGGACCAGCCCGCCCGTGCCGAGCAGGATGCCGCCGAAATACCGGGTCACGACCAGGACGACGTCCGACAGCTCGGCTTTTCGGAGCAACGTCAGGACGGGCATGCCGGCGGTGCCGTGCGGCTCGCCGTCGTCGGAAAAGCGGACGGTGCCGTTCTCCTGCAGGATGTAGGCATAGACGTGATGACGGGCGTCCGCCGTTTTCTTTTTGATCTCTTCCAGGAAAGCGAGCGCTTCCTCTTCGGTTTTGACGGGTTTGACGTCTGCGATGAATTCGCTTTTGCGGTCGGTGAAAGTCGCCGTCGCCTGACGCGCGACCGTGATCCAGCCGGGCATCAGGAGCAGGCGCCGTAGACGGCGCGGACGGCGTCTTTCAGCCGTTCTTTCGGAACGCCGATGATCAAATTGGTCCCGCGGTATCCGTTGCTGATCATCCGGACAGGGATGTCCGCTTCGGAGAGCGCCGCGAAAACGCCGGAAGCGAACGAGGGGTCTTCCGGAAGGCCGGTGCCGACTGCGGCGAACAGGGCGAGTCCGCGCTCCGTCCGGATGCGGTCCGGACTGGCCTGCTCGGCCAGTGCTTTCATCAGGGCTTCCTCCTTGCCGTTCAGTTCGGATTCGGTCAGGATGACGTCCAGCGCATCGATCTCGGCCGGCAGATGGTGGAAGGCGATGCCCTGTGACGCGAGCGCGTGCATAACGGCTTCGGCGTACCCGACGATGGCGTCCATACGGTCTTTCTCAATGTGCACGACGCACAGGTCGTCGCGGCCGGCGATGCCGATGAGACGGGAGCCGGACGTGGTCTCTTCGCGGGCCGGCACGATGGCGGTCCCGCGTTCCTCCGGATGTTCTGTATTGCAAATGCGGATGGGAATGTTTGCCCATTTGACCGGGAAGGTGGCATCCTCGTGCAGGACGGATGCGCCCATATACGACAGTTCGCGCAATTCGCGGTAGGTGATGGTCTCGATGAACCGGGGACCGTCGACGACGCGCGGGTCGGCGGCGAGGAATCCGGAGACGTCCGTCCAGTTCTCGTACAGGTCCGCGTTCGCGGCGCGCGCGACGAGCGAGCCGGTGATGTCCGATCCGCCCCGGGAGAAGGTTTTCAAAGTGCCGTCCGGCATACTGCCGTAGAAGCCGGGGATGACAGCCCGGTTCAGGCGAGCGAGCCTGCGGGACAGCACGCGGTTGGTCAGCTCCGATTCCAGCCCGCCTTCCGCGTCAAAGAAGATGACTTCCGCCGCGTCGATGAACGGGACGTCCAGATAGGCGGCCAGCAGGAGCGCGTTGAAGTATTCGCCGCGGCTGACGACGTAGTCCCGCGAGGGGGCATTGGCCAGCCGGGATTCGAAGATCGTAAATTCGGTCTCCAGATCGCATTTATCCTGCAGTCCGAGTTCTTTGCGGATCTCTTCGAACCGGCCTTTGACGGCAGACAGTTTTTCTGCCGCCGGTTGACCCGATTCGACCGTTTCGTACAGGTCGATCAGCAGATCGGTCACCTTACGGTCTCCGGCAAAGCGTTTGCCCGGAGCGGAAGGGACGACGTACCGTCGGGAGGCGTCCGCCTCGATAATGGTTTTGACTTTCCGAAACTGACCGGCGGATGCCAGCGAGGTCCCGCCGAATTTTGTTACGGTGCATCGTTCTAGACTCATGATGGAACTCCTGTGGTAACGGAAGGATTATTCCGGAAGCAGGGTATCGACTTCATCGAGCAGGGAGAACAGCTTCCGTTCGCAGATGTCGTACAGTGCTTTGCCCTCGGGTGTCTGCACCTCTTCGCGCCGGATGCAGCGGCGCAGGATCCGGGTATAGCCGATGATGCGGGCTTTTTTCCGCATGCCTTCGATCTGTTCGTCCGTCATCCCTTCGTAGTACAGGGCGGTGATCAGTTCCCAGAGTTTCCGCGTCTGCTCGACGGGAACGCCGATAAACGTGCGAGTGACGGAGGGATTGGATTCCCCGAAGCCGATGTAGGCGTTGTAGACGGATCCGAATTCGAAGACCGGGTTTCCTGTACACAGCGTGTCCATGTCGATCAAGAGCGCCTCGCCATCCTGCAGCATGACGTTCTTGATGTGGAAATCTCCGTGCAGGATATGCAGATCGAACGGTACCTCATCGATCAGCCGGTGCAGTTTTTCATAGCGGTCGGCCGGGATATACGGCTTCAGATAGTCCGCCCAGCCAAGCGCAACGGCTTTCATATCCGGCATCTCGCCGGGCCCCGCTTCCGTTCCGTGGATGATCTTCAGCAGATCCACGGACATCCGGGCGATGTGCTCCAGCTGCGACGGGTCTTCGATCAGGATTTTTGCGAAGGATTTTGTATTCAGCAGTTCAAAAACGGAGCCGTAGCCTTCTCCGACGCGGACGACGTCGTAGGGAATGGCGGTCGGAATGCCGAGCACGAAGGCCTTGCGTGCCAGTTCGCGTTCGCGCTGGATATCCGGGAGCGAATCGGGATCGCGGTACACCTTGACGATGGTATCCCGGTCCATCCGGTAGACCTGTCCGTTGGCGCCCTGTCCGATGAGTTCGCATCCGTCGACGGAGATCCGTCGGTATCCTTTCTGCACGTCCATCATTTCCGTAAACCCGGTGGTTTCAAGGATTTCGTAAACTTCTGAGGAAACGTTGGTCAGGACGGTATCCGGACAGGCTTTCTTCACCCGGAGGATGATGCGCAATCCCGCGCTGGAAATGTATTCCAACGCGTCGCAGTCCAGATGGATGGCGGTCGGACGGATTTTATCGCATTCGTCCTGAATGGACTGGCCGGCTTCCGGCGAATTGACGGAATCGATCCGTCCGGAAAGGAAAATGGTCAGCAGGCCTGTATCCTGATCATACTTGAAAGAAACGTTGTTCGACATATTGGGCTCCTCTCGGTTCTATGGTTTGGGATTGGCAATGATCGTTTGGAAGATCTCGCGCGCGGCGATCTCCGTGCCGGCGGGGGAGGGATGGCTGCCGTCCGGGTCGAATACGTTAACGCCGGCCCGGTAGGCTTCCGAAAAGCGGTCTCCCGCGTGCGCGACGGGAATGCCGTGCTCGGCTCCGGCCGCTTCGTACGCGGCGCGCAGCTTGGCCTGCATCTGCTCGTGCGTCCAATGATGCTTGACCAGCACGTCGGCGCCGTCGGCGCGTCCCCAGGTTTCGTACAGGACCGGCAGAGCGCCGGAAGCCCGCACAGTCGGGAGCAGGAGACGGAGATACTTGTAGAAGGTTTTCGGAGAAACGGCAGGACGCGTGCTCTGTTCCTGAATAACGGCGTAATCGTATGGGCCGGACTTGCATTTTTCGCGCACCTGGATGCCGTACGGGTTCGTTTCGGACACGAAATGGGCGAGCGTATAGCCGCCCGCGGTGACCGCGTCGACCTCGGCTTCGATGCCGTTTTCAAGACAGATCTTCCGGAAGACGTCCGGCAGGTCGTTGAAGTAGGTATAACTGTTCCCGATGAATAGAATGCGCATCGCAGGACCCTCCTTTACCTCACCATAATAGATTACCATATTTGAAAGCGGATTGCAAGTACCGAAAAGATGAATGTCGGGTGATATCCGGATGAAATCCGGCGTATAATCTGCGCGCAAGACGGTTGACGGCAGGCTTGGAATATGGTATGATAAACCATCCCAAGCGGGTTTTTCCCCGCGCAATCCACCAAAAAAGGAGACCATATATGTTCGGACAAGTGGAAATCGAAGTCCTGCGGGCACTGGAATCCTTCCGGACGCCGTTCCTGTCGAAAGTGGCCGAGATCATCACGATGCT
>JAGACN010000099.1 GCA_017614095.1 Clostridia bacterium
CTCATCATACCACAAACAGGCAGAAATAGGTGAACAAAGATAAGAAAATAATAGCGGACTGATTTGTGCAGGATTCACAAACCCGGAGAAGCGGGGCGCGCCCGGACGCCAAAGTCGCGCGGGCGGCATCGGCCGAAGCGGCGGAGGGACGGGGAGGCGAGAAAGAAAAAACGACAAAAAAGCCGAAAAAAAGATACAAAAACAGGTCAAAAAACTTCAAAAAAATGCTTGACAG
This sequence comes from Clostridia bacterium, assembly GCA_017614095.1. The sequence continues at coordinate 236 of JAGACN010000099.1, forward strand.
GCCCGAAAAGTTGTGATAACATAACATACTGCGCCATAATACGAAAGTATGCCCTTTTGATAATGGGGACAAATTCCGAACGGCCGAAAAAACGGCTTCGGAAGACGGGTTTTCACCCCCACTAGATGTTGGGATATACAGTCAAAACCGGCAAAATATAGCAAATGAAATGGAGTGGAGAGTCCGAAATGGTACATGAAGTAATGCTCGGCAAAACGAAACGTCTCTCGTTCTCGAAAATCGATGAAGTGGCAGAAATGCCGAATCTGATCGAGGTTCAGAAAAAATCGTTTGACGATTTCGTAAACAAGGAAATCGGCAATGTTTTGAAAGACATTTCCCCGATGACCGATTATTCCGGCAACCTCGTCATTGAGTTCATCGACTACAAACTCAATGAAACCCCGAAATATACCATTGAAGAATGCAAGGAAAGAGACCTGAATTACGCGTCTCCTTTCCGCGTTACCGTTCGTCTCACCAACAAAACCACCGGCGAGGTCAAGGAGCAGGAAATCTATATGGGCGATTTCCCGGTCATGACCCATTCCGGTACGTTCGTCATCAACGGCGCGGAACGCGTGGTCGTTTCCCAGATCGTCCGTTCGCCCGGCATCTATTACGATGCGGTGGACGACAAATCCGGGAATCATATGATCAACGCTACGGTCATTCCGTACCGCGGCGCCTGGCTGGAATACGAGACGGATACTTCCAATGTCTTTTACGTGCGCATCGACAAGAACCGGAAAATGCCGGTCAGTATCTTGTTGCGCGCATTCGGTCTTGGTACGAACGAACAGATCGAGGAACGGTTCGGTGAAGAGCCGATCCTCAAAGCGACCTTCGAAAAAGACGTGATCCCGGCCGAAGTCGAACGGCTGATGATGAGCGGCGAACCGGCCGACTACCGTGAAGAAGCGCTGAAGGAAATCTACAAAAAGCTTCGTCCGGGCGAGCCGCCCATTCTGGAATCCGCCGAGACCCTGATCCGCAATATGTTCTTCGATCCCAAGCGCTACGACATTTCCGCGGTCGGCAGATATAAATTTAATAAGAAGCTTTCGCTCGCCCACCGCATTGCGGGCTATGCGCTGGCGGAGGATGCCGTTTCGCCCATTACCGGCGAACTGGTGATGGAAGCTGGCCGGAAGATCAGCCGCCAGGAGGCAAACGAGATCATGAACGCGGGCGTCTGCGACGTCACGCTGTTCGTGGAAGACGAAGAGGGGAACAAGAGCAAAGTCCGCGTCTTTTCCAACCGGATGGTGGACGCGTCCGAACTGACGGGCATTCCCGCCGAGGAACTCGATCTGGATGAAAAGGTCTCTCTTGACGTTCTGAAAGAGATCATCGAATCCGTGGGATTGAACGACCGTGAAGGGATCTGCAGGGAAGTCGCGCGCAGACGCGGCGACCTGATCCCGAACACCATTACGGTCGAGGACATTCTGGCTTCCGTCAACTATCTGCTCTGCCTGTCTCACGGCGTTGGCGTGGTGGACGATATCGACCACCTCGGAAACCGCCGCATCCGTGCGGTCGGAGAACTTCTTTTGAACCAGCTCCGGATCGGCTTCTCCCGTATGGACAAGATCGTGAAGGAAAAGATGACCACTCAGGACGTGGATACCATCACGCCTCAGTCTCTGGTCAATATCCGGCCGATCGTGTCGGCGATCCGGGATTTCTTCGGGTCCAGCCCGCTGTCCCAGTTTATGGATCAATCCAACCCGCTGGCGGAACTGACGCACAAGCGCAGGATCTCCGCTTTGGGTCCCGGGGGTCTGTCCCGCGACCGTGCCTCGTTCGAAGTGCGTGACGTGCATTATACGCATTACGGAAGAATGTGTCCGATCGAAACGCCGGAAGGTCCGAACATCGGTCTGATCTCCTCCCTTGCTTGCTATGCGAAAGTGAACCGCTTCGGATTTATCGAAGCGCCCTACCGCGTCGTCAAGAACGGCGTCGTGACGAAAGAGGTCCGCTATCTCTCCGCGGATGCCGAAGACGAATATGTTGTGGCGACCGCCAATGAGCCGATCGACGAAAACGGCCATTTCGTGAACCGGAAAGTCGTCGCGAGACATCTGGACGAGATCTCCGAATTTGAAGCCGGACGCATCGATCTGATGGACGTGTCTCCGAAGATGGTCGTCTCCGTCGCGACGGCGATGATCCCCTTCCTGGAAAACGACGACAATACGCGCGCCCTGATGGGCTCGAACATGCAGAAGCAGGCTGTTCCGCTGATGACCTGCGAAGCGCCGATCGTTGCGACGGGCATGGAATACCGGGCGGCCTACGATTCCGGTATCCTGGTCATCTGCAAAAACGACGGATATGCGGAAAGCGTCACCTCCGACGAAGTGATCATCCGCACCGACGACGGAAAGACCGACGTCTATAAACTGACCAAGTTCAAACGCTCCAACGCGGGCACCTGCGTGAACCAGCGCCCGGTCGTCAACAAGGGCGACCGCGTGCAGGCGGGCGACGTCATTGCGGACGGCCCCGCGACCGCCAACGGTGAGATCGCGCTCGGAAAGAACGCCCTGATCGGCTTTATGACCTGGGAGGGCTACAACTACGAGGACGCGGTCCTGCTGAACGAGCGTCTGGTGCGCGAAGACATCTACACATCCATTCATATTGAAGAATATTACTGCGAATCCCGCGACACCAAACTGGGTCCGGAAGAGATCACCAGACAGCTGTCCAACGTGAACGACGATCTGCTGAAGGACCTGGATCCGGACGGCATCGTCCGGATCGGCGCAGAAGTGCATGCCGGCGATATCCTGGTCGGCAAGGTGACTCCGAAGGGAGAGACCGAGCTGACCGCGGAAGAGCGGCTGCTCCGTGCCATTTTCGGCGAAAAAGCGCGTGAAGTGCGCGACACGTCGCTGAAACTGCCGCACGGCGAATCCGGCGTCGTCGTGGACGTCAAAGTGTTCTCCAGAGACGACTGCGACGTGCTCGCGCCCGGCGTCATCAAGTGCGTCCGCGTGTACGTTGCGCAGAAAAGAAAGATCTCCGTCGGCGACAAGATGGCCGGCCGGCACGGCAACAAGGGCGTCATTTCCCGGATCCTTCCGTCGGAAGACATGCCCTTCCTCCCGGACGGCACGCCGCTGGATATCGTCCTGAACCCGCTGGGCGTTCCTTCCCGTATGAACATCGGGCAGGTGCTGGAAGTCCACCTCGGACTGGCCGCCAAGAAGAAGGGCGTGAAGATCATGACCCCCGTTTTCGACGGCGCGAATGAGAAAGACATCCAGGAATGGCTCCGCGAAGCCGGATGCAGCGAAACCGGAAAGACCATTCTGTACGACGGACGGACCGGACAGCCGTTTGACAACCCGGTCACGGTCGGCGTCATGTACTTCCTGAAACTGCATCATCTGGTCGACGACAAGATCCACGCGCGTTCCACCGGCCCGTATTCGCTGGTCACGCAGCAGCCTCTGGGCGGAAAAGCCCAGTTCGGCGGACAGCGTTTCGGCGAAATGGAAGTGTGGGCGCTGGAAGCCTACGGCGCCGCCTATACGCTGCAGGAGATCCTGACCGTGAAGTCGGACGATGTCAAGGGCCGCGTGAAGGCGTACGAAGCCATTGTGAAAGGCCAGAATATTCCGACTCCGGGCGTTCCTGCGTCCTTCAAGGTCCTGGTGAAAGAACTCCAGTCGCTCGGACTGGATGTCCGTGTCCGCGACAAGAGCGGAGCCGAGATCCCGATGAAAGACTACGACGACGACGGTCCGGAAGACAGGACCATCACGGAAGCCGATCTCGGCGAGTCCGTCATGGATTCGATGGACGGCATGTCCGAAGAAACGGAAGACAGCGTTCACGCCGGTCTCTCGCAGAGTGAAATCGAAGAGGACGAGAACGGCGAGGACGAGTTGGTTTACGAAGAAGAACTGGTCTACGAAGACCATGACCAAGAAGATTGAGGGAGGAGTTAAGAGAGATGGAAACATCGAACATGGAATTTGAGTCGATTCAAATCGGTCTCGCATCCCCCGAAATGATTCGTTCCTGGTCTCACGGAGAAGTCAAGAAGCCGGAGACGATCAACTACCGTACGCTGAAACCGGAAAGAGACGGATTGTTCTGCGAACGGATTTTTGGCCCGACCAAAGACTGGGAGTGCCATTGCGGCAAATATAAGAGAGGCGTCCGCTACAAGGGCAAGATCTGCGAAAAATGCGGCGTTGAGATCACGACCAACAAGGTCCGCAGAGAACGGATGGGGCATGTCGAACTTGCCGCTCCCGTTTCGCACATCTGGTATTTCCGCGCGGTCCCGTCCCGCATGAGCATCCTGCTGAACATTTCTCCGAAATCCCTGGAACGCGTTCTGTATTTTGCGCAGTATATCGTCACGGATCCGGGCGACACGCCCCTGGCCAAGTACCAGCTTCTGGACGAAACGCAGTACAGAGCCTACCGTGAAAAATACGAAGACGATTTCGAAGCGGGCATGGGCGCGGAAGCGATCGAAAAACTGCTTGCCGAAATCGATCTGGAAGAAGAAGCGGAAACCCTGAAACGGGAACTGCAGACCGCGAGCGGCCAGCGCAAGGACCGCCTGGTCAAGCACCTGGAGGTTGTCGAGGCCTTCCGTACGTCCGGCAACCGTCCGGAATGGATGATCCTGCACGCCCTTCCCGTCATTCCGCCCGAACTGCGTCCGATGGTTCAGCTGGACGGCGGCCGTTTCGCCACTTCCGACCTGAACGACCTATACCGCCGCGTTATCAACCGGAACAACCGTCTGCAGAAACTGCAGGAACTCCAGGCTCCGGATATCATC
>JAGACN010000100.1 GCA_017614095.1 Clostridia bacterium
GACAGTCCTTTTCCGGAAAAGCGACTATGACACTGTCGTTCCCGTATGCGGTCACGTCGGCAACGGCCGGACAGACGGAAGGCCGCGTCTGGACCGTGCTCTTCCCGCAGGGGAAAGGGGTGACCTTTGCGGCGGCCGCGGAGGAGACCTCCACCGTTTTGCTGCTGTGCGCGGCGGGCATTCTGAGCATCGTTTTCGGCCTCTTTTTCCTCTTTGTCCGCAAAGCGGGCAGACAGGAATAGGAAAAAAAGGATGGACGCGGGATTTCCTTTGACGGCCGGACTCGTTCGGCCGCTTCTCTGTTTCGCGGCGGTCTTTGCCTGCTGCCTGGTTCTGAGAGGCCGCTTCTTCCCGGACAGGAAACCGACTGCGCGGTTTTTTTTGGCCGCCTGCCTGACGGCCCTGACGGCCGGCCTGACCGCGCTGTCTTTCGCTTTCGGAAATACGCCGGAGAACGAAGCGGCGGCAGCTGCGTGGGCCTTTGCCTGCATTGCGGTGTGCCTGTTCGGCGCGAGCCTGTCGGATCTGAAAAAGAGGACCGTCCGGGATCTGTTTCCGTGCTGTCTCGCGCTGTGCGGACTGGCTTCTTTCCCGTTGTCCGGCAGTCCGCTTTGGATCCGTTCGTCCGGCGCCCTGTGCGCCTTTCTGCTTTTTGCCCTCATCAACAAGCTGTGCGGAAAGCGGGCGATCGGGGGCGCGGATCTGAAACTGACGGCCGCCTGCTTTTTCGCGTTCGGACCGGAAACGGGCATGCTTGGACTGCTCTTCGGGCTTCCGGCCGCCATCCTGTCCGAGACGGTCCGCAAATCAAAGAATAAGAACAAATGTTCAATAACTGAAGAACGGCCGCACGTCTTTCCGCTCGTGCCCTATCTGACGGCCGGGTTCCTTGCCGCGAACGCTTTGACCGCGTGCGCGCGGATCTTTTCTTGACACCAAACAAAAGGAGAAAAACCATTTTGAAAAACCGAACTCTTCTGGGCGTATTGTGCCTGGTTTGCGCGCTGCTGCTCGTGTTCGTGGCGGCGCCGCTGCTGACCCGGCTGTAGGACGGGCGGACGTCCGTCGTGCGGATGGTCCGCAGCGTGGAAAAAGGACACCTCATCACCGAATCGGACGTCGAGACGGCCGAAGTCGGGGCATACAACCTGCCCGATCCGGTCGTGAAGGACGTTTCGCTTGCCGTCGGACAGTACGCCTCGGTGGACTTGCGGCCGGGAGATATCCTGCTCTCCTCCAAACTGACCGACCGCCCGGACAGCGCGTCGGACGTGTTCCGTTTATTGAACGGGGAAGAGCACGCGGTCTCCGTGACGCTGCCGAACTACGCGGCCGGCCTGTCCGGCAAACTGGAAAACGGGGACATCGTTTCCGTGTGCGTGACGGAGGACGGGGAGACCTTCGTCCCGCCGGAACTGACCTACGTCCGCGTCATCACGGCGACGACCGGAAAGGGCGTGGACAAGGACGCCCAGTCTTTGAAAGAGGACGGGTCGGCGGACGCGCCCGCGACCGTGACGCTGCTGGCGAACGGAAAGCAGGAAACGCTGCTCGTCCATTACGAACATACGGCGAAGGTCCATTTCGCGCTCGTCTTCCGGGGCGAAGCGAACGCCGCGCAGAAATTTCTGGATGCCCAGGAAGCCTATTTCGCCTCTCTGACCGAACCGGTGCCTGAAACGTCCGATCCGGACGGACAACCGGAGGAAAACGGATGAGCGCGCGGACGATCGCCGTGTGGGGATCCCCGCGCAGCGGAAAGACCACCTTCGCCTGCCGGCTGGGCATGGCGCTCGCGAGCGCGAAGAACGAAAGGACGGGCGAAGACCGGAAGGTGATCGTCGTCTGTCCGGACAACGAGATCCCGGCTTTGGCGCTGCTCTTTCCACGCCGGGACCGGGAGGAACTCCCGTCGATGGGCAGGCTGCTGGCCGACCCGGTCATTGACCGGGACAAACTCCTCGCCTCCCTGACGGCCGCGGAAAAAGGGGGAAGTCCTTCCGACCGGCTGGCCTATCTGGGCTATGCGCCCTGCGACCACGCGCTGCGCTATCCGGCGCCCTCTCCGCGCGCCTGCGCGAGGCTGTGGCAGATCTTAGCCGAAACGGCGGACGTTTTGATCGCCGACTGCCCTTCGGACCTGCGCCATCCCTTCGCGGCGCTGGCGGCAAACCGGGCGCAGACGATCTTCCGGCTTTTGACCGGCGACCTCCAGTCGACGGTCTGGGAAGCTTCCCGCCGGGAACGGTACGCGAAACGGGAGGACGATCCCGCGGACGCGGTACGGGAACTGGACTGGGAAAAACAGATCCCCTGCGCCGTCAATCCGGACGGGAACCGCTTCCGGCCGACCGAAGACTTCCGCCAGGCGGTGACGGACGTCCGCTTCTCTTTGCCTTTCCGGAAGGAATGGCAGACGGCCATGGCGGAAGGGGAACTGCCCTATCTGCCGGTCGGGACGCGTGAACGGTATTTCTGGGGATCCGTCGCCCGGATGGGGGAGGCGGATGACGTATGACCGACCCTTCTGTCTTCCGGACGGAGGCATACTGGTCGATCGTCGACGAAACGCAGGCGGCGCTTTCCGAAGCCTACGCCTCCGCGGTGGACGAGAACGACCGGACTTTGCTTGAGGAAACGCTGAAGCCGGCCGTCCGGCAGTACCTGGCGTCCCGCCGGATCGCTCTCCCCGGCGCGACGTTATCCGAGCTGGCCGACCGCGTCTATACGGAGATGGCCGGCTGCGGCCTCCTCACTCCGCTGCTGGAGCGGGAGGATCTGGAAGAGATCAATATCAATGCCTGGAACGATATCGCCCTGACCTACCGGGACGGGCGGACCGAGAAATATATGGAGACCTTCCGTTCGCCCACGCACGCGGAGGACATCCTGAAACGGCTGCTTCGGCATTCCGGCTCGGTTCTGGACAATTCCTCGCCGGCTTCTCAGGGGCATCTGCCCGGGAATACGCGCGTGACGGCTTTGAAAACGCCTTTGGTGGATCCGGAAACGGGGGTCGCCGCCTCCATCCGTCTGCTCCGCCCGCGGAGCGTGACGCTGGAAACCTTATTGGAAACCGGATTCGCGTCGGAGGAGATGCTGACGTTTCTGGTCTCCTGCGCCCGGTGCGGCGTCCCGTTCGTCATTGCCGGCGCGACCTCGTCGGGAAAGACGACGCTGCTGAACGCCGTCCTCGGGCAGATGCCCGACGGGATGCGCATCTTCACGATCGAGTCGGGCGCCAGGGAACTGTCCCTGGTCCGTTCGGACAGCCAAGGGAAAATCCGGAATAACGTCGTGCACACCCTGTCCCGGCCGTCCGACC
>JAGACN010000101.1 GCA_017614095.1 Clostridia bacterium
GAATCGATTTTCTTTTGTACAGAACGGATCATCAGGCGGATACGGCCCGGTAATCCAGACTCATCGCATAAGCGACAGATATGATCTCGTCTTCATACGGATGCGCGGACTGATGACGGTAGGCTTTCAATGAAGCGTCCATGTAGGCGTTCTCGATACGGTACCAGCGGTGCATGAGAAACTCGTGGACGTGGTCGCTGCAGACGGAAGACGGGACGATCCGTTCTTCGACGTGTTTTGCAAATTCATCGAGGGTCATCATACTGTTATCCTCCCTTTAAAGCTGAAGCGTACCGAGTTCTTTGATCACGAAAACGGCAACGCCCTGGATCTCCAGATCCCTCACGTACAAGGGGATCATGGACGAGTTGGCGGGCTGCAGACGGATTCGCCTGCGGTCCGGCTCCGGAAAAAAGCCTTTTAATGTGGTCTGACCGTCAACCAACGCGGCAATGATCTGACCGGTACGGGCCGTTTGCTGCTGCCGGATAACGACCAGATCACCGTCGTCTATGCCGGCTTCGATCATAGATTCTCCGTCCGCACGCAGAAGAAAGAGCGGCCCGTCGCCGAAAATGCTCTTCGGCAGCGATACGATCTCCTCGAACTGCTCTTCCGCATCTTTCGGCCCTCCGCACGCGATGGAGCCGAGCAGCGGAACGCCCGCGCCGTAGGGAGTGACCGTCATATCCTGCAATGCCGCGTACCGTTCGGCGGAAACCGGATGGCGCCGGCTGTCGTAAACGATTCGTCCCTGACGGACCAGTTCGTTCAGATAATTGCAGACGGAAGAATTGGTGATCCCGACAGCGGAAGCGATCTCGCGCTGCGATGGACTCCCTTGACCGAATTCCTCAAAAGTATAAATATACCTCATAATCCTGTCAAAGATTTCCTTTTTCTTGTATTGCATTGCGGAATCACGCCCTTTCTCCAAAAAGAGAGCATTTGCTCTTTTATGCCAATTATACACCTTTTCGACCATTTGTCAAGCCTTTTTTTCAAAAAAAGAAAAGGGCCCCGAACGGGGCCGCAAAGGTTTCGGACAAAAGATTATTCAGGCAAGACCGGGCGGGCATGGCCTGCCGCGCTTTTCACGATCGAATGCATACAGCTCCTCCGTTGCCAGGGCCAACTTTGTAACGGAAAAAGAGTTGCCGGACGGGTACACATACCAGGTGTCCGTCAGCGTGTTCAGATCCACACAGTCGCCGAACTTGAACAGGTATTCGTATTCGATGTGGACGGAGTACAATGACGGAACGGGGATCTCCATCGTGAATTCTTCCCCGTCCGGTTGCGGAACGCGCACGCGGAAACCGTTGCTGTCGTGGATCATGATCCCTTTTCCGAGGTCTATGAATGCTTTTGCGTTCGGAAGGCTCCGCACGAAAACGGACAGTTCGCCGCTGGTATAGAGGCCGCTGCGGACTTCGGCCCGAACGTTTTTCCTCTCCCATTCGTACCAGTCCGGGATATGAGGGAACCGCGCGTCCTCGCCCGGGATCAGGGAACTCAGCTGTCCGTATTCGTCCATGCGCCAACTCATTCCGCACGAACAGCAACGCAGTTCGTTCCTGGACGATGTCATATGGAACTCCGACCGGCAGCGCGGACATTGGTAAAGGATCTTTTCCAGCCCGATTGCGCGATCGGGATCCTTGACGCGTACGCCTTTTTCCTTTTGCCAACGGAAATCGTCGTATTGAAACGCTTTGACCAGTTTCCTGTTGATGGCATCGACCGGAAGCTTTTCCAGTTCTTCCGGCGTCAGCAAAAGCGTCATTTCGGCTTCCGTCGGCTTGACGCCCCGTTCTTTCCGGGTGTTCCAGAAAGGATGATTCACGTGGTGTCCGTGACAGATCAGCGTAACGACCGGGATTTTCAGCCGTTTGGCCATTCCCCCGAGCGACTCGGGCAGAACGGCTGTGGTCCCGCACAGCGAATACCGGGCTTCCGGATAGATCCCCGGTATCCCGCCGTTGTCGATGACCGTTCGAATGTGCTTCAACAGCCGCATATCGTTCGTGAACTTTCGTTTGCAAATACAGCCGATGCTGCGCAAAAGCCCTTCGCGCCCGATAAACCCGTCGATGGCCACCACAAAATTCGGCACATGCGGAAAACAGGCCCGCAACGCGACTTTCATATCAAAAAACGCGTTGTGATTGCAAAGGAGAAGATACGGAGGCTTCAGTCCTTTGAGACGGGGATCTTTCACGATGCGCGTTCTGTGAACCCATGTGGACGGAAACGAAAGCGCCCAAAGGAGCGGCTTCAGATACCATTTGCAAGGTTTCGGTTTGCGGTTCATATCAAAGCGTTCAAAAGAATCCATATCATTCCAGTTCCTTAAATACCTGTAGTTTTAAGCGAAGGCAGACAGCCTGCGTGACGCGCATAGAGGAAAAGCGCCAGCCCGGTCAGCGCATGCTGATAATCGTAAGACCCGAACAGCCGGAACAACTCGTCCCGCGGGACCAGCCGGACGCCGATCCGTTCATCCTTGTCCGGCTGCCGTTCGTTCGCTTCCGTCAGGTCCTCGGCCAGGCAGACGGTGACCCGGTTGTCCTGCAAAGCCGGATTTGGACAGCAGGAACCCAAAACGGTCAACTTCCCCGCCCGGAATCCGGTCTCCTCCTCCAGTTCGCGCGCGGCGCAGACGAGGGGCGATTCGCCGCCGTCACATACGCCTCCCGGAAACTCGTCCGTCAACCCGCGCATGCCGTGGCGCCACTGACGGACCATCACGAAGGAATCACCCATGACCGGGACCACCATGACCCAGCCCGGCGCCTTCATCGCGATATACCGGCCCTCCAGTCCGTCCGCCGACGTTTCCTTCCGCGCGTACAGATCGAAAACGGGCGTGGAGATCAGCTGCTCCTCCTCGCCGCACGACCAGACCAGACGCCGGTCGTCCTCCAGTTTTCCGTCCCGCAGGAAGAACGCGAGCACGCGGGCGCGGAAATCCGCCGCGTCCGTATAGAAGGTATGACCGAAGTCTCTTCCGTACAGATGCGACTCCCCTTTCAACGCGTCCGACAGGGCTTTCCAGGCCGAAACAGGGCACACTTTATCGCCCGCCGCCCCGAGCACCAGAGACGGGCAGCGGATGCGGGAAACATATCGGGTCCCGTCGAAGGTCAGTGCAATCGCAGCCTCCTGCAGGAAGCGGGCGCGGTCTTCCGGCGGCCAGTCCCCGAATTGCGGATCCGGATGGTAGAGCGCCGCCGGGTCGTCTTTTCCTCCGTGGATGTCCGTCAGAATGGCCTTCGCCACGTCGCTGCCGTTCTCCGTTTCGGCCTTCTTCATCCACGCTTTCAGCTTTTCCGGGCTGCCGATGGCCAGTGCCGAGGAAGCAAGGACCAGTTTGTGCACCAGATACGGATGGTCGGCGGCGATCTTCTGGGCCAGCATGCCGCCCATGGACACGCCGAGCATATCCGCGTCCGAGATGCCGGCAGCCTTCATAGCCGATGCGAGATCGTCCGCCATCCGGTCGAACGTGTAGCCGGCCGGAAAGACCGACGGACGGTCGAACAGATAGACGGTATGCGTTTCCGTAAACGGCGCGTAGGTGCGCTCGTGATGCGCGGCCTGGCGGAGGACGCTGGTCATGGCCAGGCCGGGCAGGATGACAAAAGGACGCTTCCCCTGCCCGAAGATCAGGCAGCGGACTTCATTGTCCGGTATGGAGATGGTCTGTATCATGATGTCCCCTTTTCGTCTTCCCCGTGGTAGAGAGCAGCAAGCCCGCCGTGCGAGGTCTCGCGGTATTTTTCGTTCATGTCTTTTCCGGTCTGGTACATGGTCGCGACCACGTCGTCGAAGGACACTTTCCGCGTCTCCGTCAGGAAATGCGCTAGATTGACGCAGC
>JAGACN010000102.1 GCA_017614095.1 Clostridia bacterium
CTCGTCGAAGTCCCGATGGGCACGACCCTCCGCGAGATCATCTACGATATCGGCGGCGGCATTCCGAACGGCAAGAAGTTCAAGGCCGCTCAGACCGGAGGACCGTCCGGCGGCTGCATCCCGGCCATCAATCTGGACACGCCCGTGGATTACGACTCGCTGAAGCAGATTGGATCCATGATGGGCTCCGGCGGCATGATCGTCATGGACGAGGACAACTGTATGGTCGATATCGCGAAGTTCTTCCTGGAATTCACGGTAGACGAGTCCTGCGGCAAATGCGTACCCTGCCGGATCGGCACCCGCAGAATGCTGGATATTCTGACCCGCATCACCGAAGGCAAGGGCGAAGACGGCGACATCGAGAAGCTGGAAGCGCTGGCGGAAGACCTCCAGAACAGCGCACTCTGCGCGCTCGGCCAGACCGCTCCGAACCCCGTTCTGTCCACGCTGCGGTATTTCCGCGACGAATACGAAGCCCACATCTACGAGAAGCGCTGCCCGGCGGGCGTCTGCAAAGCGCTGCTCCAGTACTACATCGACCCCGAAAAGTGCAAAGGCTGTTCGCTGTGCGCCAAGAAATGTCCGGCATCCGCCATTTCCGGCGAACTACGCAGCCCCTTCAAGATCGATCCGTCCAAGTGCATCAAGTGCGGCGTCTGCATGAGCACGTGCAAATTCGGCGCCGTCGGCAGAAAATGATGGGATGAGAGGAGAAAGGAGAAAAAGCCATGGAAAACAAAACTGTCACATTGACCATTGACGGCATTCAGGTTACCGTTCCCGCTCATTACACCGTCATCGATGCCGCCAGAGAGGCCGGGATCAACATCCCGACGCTCTGCTATCTGAAAGACGTCAACGCGATCGGCTCCTGCCGCCTCTGTCTGGTGGAGATCCAGGGAGCCCGCGGACTGCAGGCCGCCTGCGTTTCCCCGGTCGCCGAAGGCCAGGTCATCCGCACGAATACCGAGCGGATCCGCAAATACCGCAAAGCCAACCTTGAACTGATTCTGTCCAACCACAACCGCGAATGCACCTCCTGCATCCGCAGCGGAAACTGCGAGCTGCAGGCGCTCTGCAACGAGTACGGCGTCGACGACTACCGCTTCGACGGCAAGCTGTCCAGCCGCCGCTACGACGACGTGAGTCCCTCCATCGTCCGCGACAACTCCAAATGCATCAACTGCCGCCGCTGCGTGGCGACCTGCAACAAGATCCAGGGCATCGGCGCCATCGGCGTGTCCGGCCGCGGCTTCCGTTCCGAGATCGGCAGCATCTACGGCATCAGCCTGGCCAACAGCCCCTGCATCTACTGCGGACAGTGCATCCTCGCCTGCCCGGTCGGCGCGCTGAAGGAAAAGGACAACATCCAGAAAGTCTACGACGCGTTCGCTCAGGGCAAATACGTCGTCGTTCAGCCGGCTCCGGCCGTCCGCGCGACCATCGGCGAAGAATTCGGCTACCCGATCGGAACGTCCGTGACCAGCAAGCTGGCCACCGCGCTCCGCCGTCTCGGCTTCGCGAAAGTGTTCGATACCGATTTCGGCGCGGACCTGACCATTATGGAAGAGGGCACCGAACTGCTCGGCCGTCTGAAGAACGGCGGCGTCCTTCCGATGATCACCTCCTGCTCGCCCGGCTGGATCAACTACTGCGAAAAATTCTATCCGGAATTCCTGCCGAACCTGTCGACCTGCAAATCTCCTCACGAGATGGAAGGCGCCATGATCAAGACCTATTTCGCGGAAAAAGAGGGCATCGATCCGAAGAACATCTTCGTGGTATCCGTGATGCCTTGTACGGCCAAAAAGTACGAGGCGCAGCGCGATGAACTCGGACACGACGACATGCAGGATGTCGACGCCGTCCTGACCGTCCGCGAAGTGGCCAAGATGATCCGCAGCGCGGGCATCGATTTCCGCCGTCTGCCGGATTCGGATTTCGACAGCCTGATGGGCGAATCCACCGGCGCGGCCGTCATCTTCGGCGCGACCGGCGGCGTTATGGAAGCGGCGCTCCGCACCGTCTATGAAGTCTATACCGGCAAGACGCTGGAGAACGTGGATTTCCATGCCGTCCGCGGAACGGCCGGCATCAAGGAGGCCGAGATCGACCTGAACGGCACCAAGATCACGGTCGCCGTTGCGAACGGAACCAAAAACGCGTCCGAACTGCTGGAAGCAGTCAAACGCGGCGAGAAGAACTACACCTTCATCGAAGTGATGGGATGCCCCGGCGGCTGCGTCTGCGGCGGTGGGACCCCGATCGTTCCGGCGAAGGAGAAAGCGTATGTCGATCTCAAGGCGGAACGCGCCAAAGCGCTCTACAACGAGGACGCAAGCAAGCCGAAGCGCAAATCGCACGAGAACAGCGAGATCAAGCAGATCTACGACGAGTTCCTCGGCGAGCCCAATTCGCACAAGGCGCACGAACTGCTGCACACCCATTACCATGCGCGCAGCAAATACCAGCTTGACAAGAAATAAGCGGTAAAAACGATTCGCACCCCTTCGCAAGGAAGGGGTGCAATTTTTAGCATTCGGTACAGACGGAGATGCGGCCGGCTTTTCCGTCCAGCATGCCCTGCCGCGAACCGTACAGCGGGATGCCGGCGCGCGCGTACCGGTCGGCCTGTTCCCGCAGCGAGGCTGGGATCCGTTCCCCGGGCAGCAGAAGCGGGATCCCGGGCGGATATGCCCAGACGGTTTCGGCGCAGATCCGTCCGGCACTTTCAGATATAGAACATATGTTTGCATCCATCCCGCGCACCTCGAACGGCTCGTAAACTTTTTCGGGAAGGGACGCATCCGCCTGCGGGAAGCCGGGCCGGTCTTCCGGCGGGCGGTCTCCGACGGCTTTGTCCAGCAGGGCTGCCGCGCGTAAGAACCGGGCATAGAGTTCGTCCGTGTCGCAAACGGACGTCATGGATAGGAAGAAGGACGGGGCGGCGTATTCCGTCTCCACGTTCGATTCCTTCCGTAAGAAGGATGCGCATTCCGGCCCCGTGAAGGGGGGATCCGGATAGAGGACGAGTTTGCCCATGTCGTAGTCGAAAAAGGCTTTCCCGTCGAGCAGACGCAAATGGGACATGCCGTCCAGCGTTTTGCGGAGACCGAGCAGCCGCTCTTCGTACGCGGGGAATGGATCGCGTTCCGACAGAAACCGAACGCACTCGTCGGCCGAAGACAGGAGGATATACGACGGGCTGGACGTCTGGAAAACGGCCAGTTCCCGCTGCACGGGCTCGGCCCAGGCGGAACCGCAATGCAGCACGGCGGTCTGCGTCAGGGCCGGAAGCGTCTTGTGAAGGCTCTGGATGACGATATCCGCGCCCAGCGTCACCGCGCTTTTCGGGAACAGCGGCGAAAAGCCGAAATGCGCCCCGTGCGCCTCGTCGACGATGAGCGTCACGCGGCGGTCCCGGCAGATGTCCGCAATGGCGGAGATGTCGCTGACAACGCCCTCATAGGTCGGGGAAGTCAGAAAGACGGTCGTGACGGACGGGTTCGCATCCAGTCCCTTCCGGATCTGTTCCGGATCGACGCTTCCGAAGACGTCTCCGGCAAGGCCGGGGCAGACGAAGAATACGTTCCGTCTGCACAGTTCGGCGGCGTTATAGAAGGAGCGGTGCGCATTCCGGGCGGCCAGGATCGAGCCGCCCCCGGTCGCGCGGACGGCAGCAAGAATGCCGGCGGTGCTGCCGTTGACCAGTACGAAGGAGCGGTCGGCGCGCCAGAGAGCCGAGATCCGGTCCTGCAGGTCTTTCAGCAGGCCGGTCGGATGGTAGAGATCGTCCGTCGCGGCCAGATCCGTAACGTCCCACTGATAGGGGAGCTCCGATGAGAAACGGCGCTTCCCTCCGGGCATGTGCATGGGAAAAGTCGAATCGGCGAACGCCTTTAAATCATTCAGCAGAGACATCGGTCAGCCCTCGAATTCGTTCGGACCGGTTTGGAAGACCGGTTTCTTTTTCAGATCATCTTCGTCAGTGTATCCGTATACGGTGCGTAAAACGCGGTTGGCGCGCAGATTCAGCCGGAATACGGGATCGTCTTTCAGAGAGGCCGGACGCGAAACGACCGGCAGGGAGGGTTTTGCCCGTTTCAGGAATGCGCGCCCCAGTTCATTTGCCGAAAGCAGCAGCGTATAGGGGGGATCGGACCGTACGGCCTCCGGATCGATCCGGAAGACCGCAGCCCAGAGAGCCCGCTGCACGCGCGCTACGGTAAACATTTTTCCTTTGACTTTTTCGGTCAGCTCGCGAACGGAACGGACATCGGGCAAAGCGCGCAGCAGCGCCGCGCGCAATTCGTCCGGAACGGCATAGACGGTTTCCGGGACTCCGTTTTGCAAAGCGGCGAGCAGAAAGGTGTCCGACCGGGCGGGATCCCGCGGAAAAGAGGGATCCTTCCGGAAGACCTCAGCTGCCGCGGAGGGGATCAGCTCCAGCGGATCTCCGGAATTGCGGATGAAGACGGAAGGGGCGAAAGAGGTGTTCCGCCGCAGGATCCTTGTGTCCATCCCGTCCGCGTGGCGGAGATATTCCAGACCCAGGATGTCGTTCGGTCTGTTCTTTAAGGGGATGCCTGCGTATTCCTCCATGTGCTTCGGATAGGGCAGCCGCGCCGGAGAAGAGCCGGGCGGATCTTCCCGTTCCGATTCTTCCATCCGCCTGGCGGCCTCCCGCAGGATCCGTTCGTCGCTTTCCGCCGAGAACGCCAGGGTCTGAACGCCCAGCCGGCTTGCGACGGATATCCCGCCGCGCGCGAAATCGCCCGCGGACGCGCAGCACCACGGGAGCGGCAGTTCGACGACGAGGTCCGCGCCGCACCGCAGCGCGGCTTCCGCGCGGAGATACCGGTCCGATACGGCCGGTACGCCCCGCTGGGTCACGTTCCCGCCGAGGACGCATACAACGGTCTCGAATTCCCGGTGCAGTTCGTTCAGCTGCCAGAGATGGCCGTAATGGAACGGATTGTATTCGCAGATGACCGCGCAGGATGTGTTTTTTGAGTCCGCCATACGGAAAACCCCTTGCATTTTTATCCATACGGTATTATAATGGGTAGAAATTAAGATGTCAAGGAGATTGCGTCAATGTACATTCTCGTCGTCAATGCGGGAAGCTCTTCCCTGAAGTATCAGCTGTTCGATATGGACAAGTCCGAAATGGTCGCGAAAGGCCTTTGCGAGCGCATCGGTGTGGACGGCCTTTTCTCCCACTGGGTGCCTGAAAAAGGCGTCGCCGTCAAAAAGATCCCAGTCCCGATGCCGACGCATACGGAAGCGGTCGCCGTGGCCGTGAAATACCTGACTTGTCCGGAAAACGGATGTCTGAAAGACATGAATCAGATCTCCGCAGTCGGACACCGGATCGTCTCCGGCGGCCCGTGGCTGATCGACAGCATCCAGATCGACGGTCCGGACGGACAGGTCCTGAAGGACCTTCACCGGTGCTTCGATCTCGCCCCGCTGCACACGAAAGCGCACCTGCAGGGCATCGAGGGCTGTATGAACATTATGAAGGACGTTCCGCAGGTCCTGGTCATGGATACGGCGTTTCATCAGACGATGCCGCCGAAAGCCTATACCTATCCGATCGCGTACGAAGTGGCGCAGAAGTACGCCATCCGCCGCTACGGCGCGCACGGCACCTCCCATCGCTACGTGTCCGGGAAGGCAATTGAGTATCTCGGCGATCCGAAGGCAAAGATCGTCACCTGCCATCTGGGGAACGGCTCTTCCATCTCCGCGGTCGACGGAGGAAAATGCGTGGATACGTCCATGGGTCTGACGCCGCTGGAAGGCGTCATCATGGGATCCCGCTGCGGATCCATCGATCCGGCGATCGTACCGTTCGTCATGGAACGGGAGCAGATCCCGGTCAGCGAAATGGGCAACTGGATGAACAAGAAATGCGGATTCCTCGGTCTGTCCGGCGTTTCGTCCGACCTCCGCGACGTCCGCGACGCCGCCGCGACGGGCAATGAACGCGCCAGGCTGGCGCTCGACATCCTAGCCTATCAGATCAAGAAATACGTCGGCGGATACGCCGCGGCGATGAACGGCCTGGACTGCGTCGTCTTTACGGCCGGCATCGGCGAGAACGACGCGGATCTCCGTCTTGCCGCTATGCAGGATATGGAATACTTCGGGATCAGGATGGATCCCGAGAAGAACGCCAAACGGGACGCATTCGTCATCAGCGCGGACGACAGCCGCGTGAAGGTCCTGGTCATCCCGACGAACGAGGAACTGGTCATCGCATCCGACACCATGCGCATCGCATGCGGAAAATAATCCCCGAACGGCTTGACAAACGGCCTGATAATGCATATAATTTCTTTTGAAAAGAACAAAAAGGAGTAAACAGATGAAACACATTCAGACAGTTGAAACCAGAGATCTGGAAAAGAGCCTTCAGAACGGCGGCTGCGGCGAATGCCAGACGTCCTGCCAGTCCGCCTGCAAAACGTCCTGCGGCGTTGCGAATCAGCAGTGCGAAAACAAAGAACCCAAAGCATAAGTGGGCAAATCAGAATTTGAGAGTATTGTGAAGGAATTCGGCCGTTGCCTGACGCAGCGGCTTTCCTTTTCTGCGGAGAGATCATGATCCATCAGTATAAACTGCGCGGCTGCAACGTCGTGCTCGACGTTTTTTCCGGATCCGTTCATGTGGTCGACGACCTTGCCTACGACATCATCGCCCGCTACGAATCGGCCGACCGCGAGACCATCATCCGGGAAATGCTGTCCAAATACGCGTCCTGTCCGGAGGTCACGCGGAGCGAGATCGAGAGCGTTTTTGACAATCTGGAGGAATTGCGCGAAAAGCGGAAACTGTTCGTGCCGGACGTCTACGAGGGGAACGCGTTCGACCTGAAGGCGCGCCACACCGACATCAAGGCGCTTTGTCTGCATGTCGCGCATACCTGCAACCTGAACTGTTCCTATTGTTTCGCCGCACAGGGAAACTACCACGGCGAGCGGGAACTGATGTCCTTCGAGGTCGGGAAGCGTGCGCTGGATTTCCTGATGGACCATTCCGGCAGCCGGCGCAATCTGGAAGTGGACTTCTTCGGGGGAGAGCCCCTCATGAACTGGGAAGTCTGCAAGCAGCTGGTCCGGTATGCCCGCTCGGTGGAGCAGGAGAAAGGGAAGTGCTTCCGGTTTACGCTGACGACGAACGGCATGCTGCTGGATGACGAGGTCACCACTTTCTGCAACGCGGAAATGAACAACGTGGTGCTCAGTCTGGACGGCCGGAAGGAGATCCACGACTACTGGCGGAAGACGCCGTCCGGAAAGGGCAGCTATGACGTCATCGTCCCGAAATTCCAATCGTTCGTGCGCGAACGCGAAAAGGCCGGGAAGAGCTATTACATCCGCGGGACCTATACCGCCCGGAACACGGATTTCCTGAACGATATCCTGCATATGGCCGGCCTCGGCTTCAACGAACTGTCGATGGAGCCGGTCGTCTGCGACCCGTCGGAGCCATATGCGCTGAAAGAAGAGGACCTGCCGGTCCTGAAAGAGCAGTACGAAGAGCTTGCCGTGGAGATGATCCGCCGGAAGCGGGCGGGGAAGGGCTTTACGTTCTACCACTACATGATCGATCTGACGGGCGGGCCGTGCATTTACAAACGCATCTCCGGATGCGGCAGCGGAACGGAATATCTGGCCGTCACCCCGTCCGGCGATCTTTATCCCTGCCACCAGTTCGTGGGAGACGAACGCTTCCGGATGGGCGATATCTGGAACGGCGTGACGAATACGGATCTGCGGGATTCCTTCAAGCTGTGCAACGCCTACGCCCGCGAGGAATGCCGGGACTGCTGGGCAAAACTGTACTGTTCCGGCGGATGCGCCGCCAACGCCTACCACGCCACGGGAGATATCCGGGGCGTCTACGCGTACGGATGCGAATTGTTCCGCAAGCGGATGGAGTGCGCCATCCTGGTCAAACTCGCGGAGCAGGGCTTCGTTCCGCAGGAAAAGGAAAAAGACAGGATGAAAGCGATCGTTTTCGATATGGACGGTGTCCTGTTCGATACCGAACAGGTCTATTTCCGCGCCTGGGACATCGAAGGGAAGACGTTCGGCATGACGCCGGACGAGGTGCGGGAGATCCGGCTCCGCTGCGCCGGCCACAACCCGGCGGACACGCGCGTCCTGTTCAACGACTATTTCAAGGGGCGCGTGGATTTCGACGCGTTCTGGCAAAAGAAAACGGAGCGCACCCGTCAGCTGCTCCGGGAAGAAAAGATCCGGGTCAAACCGGGACTGTACGAGCTGCTGGACTATCTGGGCAAAAACGGCTGGGCGGTGGCGCTGGCGACGTCCACCAACCGCGAGGGCACGCTGTTCAATCTGGATCAGACGGGCATCACGGACGCCTTTCAGGTGCTGGTGACCGGCGACCTGTTCGAGCACGGGAAGCCGGACCCCGAGATCTATCTGCGGGCGTGCGAACTGCTCGGCAGCCGTCCGGAAGAGACGTTTGCCGTGGAAGACAGCTACGCCGGACTGGAATCCGCCCGCCGGGCGGGGATGCGGGTCGTCATGATCCCGGATCTGTTCCCGCCGACGGAAGAGACCGCCCGGAACGCCGACTATACGCTGGGATCGCTTGCGGATCTGCAGCGTCTGCTTCAGGAGGAAGAGTACCGATGAGTCGAAAGATGATCGTCGCGCCGTTCGCGACATTGACGGAGGGCCCGGAATTGATGAGCCAGCAGCTGGACGAAGTCCTGTACGGGGAGACCGTGGAACTGCTGGACGACGGGGACGCCTCCGCCTTTGCGCACGTCCGGACGGACGGCGGCGCAGTGGGATACGTGGAAAGGCGGAGCCTGTTCGACATGCTTCATGAGCCCACCCGTCTGGTCTGCAAGCCCTTTGCGGATCTTCTGGCCGAAAACCGGGACTGCTTCCGGCCGATGATGACGCTTCCGCGCGGCAGCCGCGTGGACGTCGGCTATTCGCACGAGGAGAAGAAATACGCGTTCGCCGTCCTTCCGTCCAGCCGGATCTGGTACATTCATCAATCCTACGTCCGGCCCTTCCGGACCGGAACGCGGGAGGACATCGTGCAGGACGCCTTGTCCTATCTGGGCACGCAATACCGCTGGGGCGGCCGCACGCCCGCCGGCATCGACTGTTCCGGCCTGGTGATGATGGCCTACGGGATGAACGGATACGGGATGACCCGGTTTCCGCAGCCGGATCCGGAGAACGGGTTTTTCGAAGTGCGGAAGGAAGACTGGAGACCGGCGGATCTGCTCTATTATCCGGGACACGTCGCCATGTACATCGGCGAAGGAAAAATGATCCATTCGTCCTCCACTGCCGGCGGCGTGGTCATCGCAGAGGTCGACAGCCGGCCGAATCTGCTGTGCGCGATGAGCCGGGCGGATATCCGATGAACGCGGAGATCCTTCAGGAGGAGATCCGGCGGCAGCATGCCGTCGCGCTGTCTCTGCGCGAGGACCTGCGCGGAAAGAAGGCGCTCGTCCGGACGTTCGGCTGTCAGCAGAACGAGGCGGACGGGGAACGGATCGCCGGCGAACTGGTCGATTGCGGCTATACGATGACGGACGAACTGTCCGAGGCGGATCTGGTCATCCTGAATACCTGCGCGGTCCGGGAGCATGCGGAAAACCGCGTGCTCGGCATCATCGGATCCATCAAGAAGGAAAAAGAAAAAAGGCCGGATCTGAAGATCGGCATGTGCGGGTGCATGGCGCAGGAGCCTCACCGGCAGGAGCAGCTGCGCAGGAACTATCCCTACGTGGACCTGCTGTTCGGGACCGACCGGCTGCATCTGATCCCGGAGATGATCCGGGACATGCTCGGGACGGAGAACGGCGGAAAACGGAAAGGTCCAAAGCAGAAGCAGTACGTGTCCGAACTCCCGCACGGAGAATTCGGCGTCATTACCGAGGAGACCCCGGTCGTGCGGACCAGTTCC
>JAGACN010000103.1 GCA_017614095.1 Clostridia bacterium
CCCCCTATAGCGCCAATCAATCCCCCTGTGTTATTCCACGTAGATGAAACATAACAAGTGGAATCCAGAATTAAATTGCGGATGACCGCACCGCCGCCGACTTCGCCGAACAAGCCTTGACAACTTTGGGTTGGATTTCCAATATATAAATGTGATATGACATGGCCACGCCCATCAAAATGGTACTTAAACCTTTTGTGCGATCCATTATTGGGCAATTCGCCAATCGGCCGCCAGTTTTCCCCTTCGCAGCAAACCTGACTCAAATCCAAATCGCGCGTTAATGCGAATTCGGTCTCGCCATCCGAAAACGAATGGCTGTTTTCGCGGATGATCGTCGCCAGGTTGGCCAGGTCCTCCGGACTCTGAATCAAATACGGATCATCGGCCGTCCCCGATCCCGAAAACGGGGCCCCGGAACCGGATGCGTTCGCAGGGAGGATCATAGAAGCAAGCAGAGCCGCAAGCATCAGCCATGTCGCACAGATCCGAAAAGATGTTTTCATATAGAACTCCTTTTTTTGCGGAAAGAAAGGAAAGCGGCCGTGACCGCTTTACCTCTTTCCTGTTTTTTGTTTGTCTTCAATCACCAAGATTTTCGTCCAGCAGATCTCCGAGGTCTTCGAGATCTTCGAAATCGCCGATCCCGTCGTCATCCGCCTTCCGGTTCTGGACCTTGGTTTTGACTTCCGTGAACAGATCCTTGAACAAGGCGATCTGCTTGCGGACAATCGGGAACAGATCCACATGATATTCCCTGTTTTCGCCGTCGTTCTTACAGTTGATCTCATATGCGACCGCGGTCAGCTGGAACCCGTCGTCCGTCTGCTTCCGCTCATACGGAACCAGCAACGCCGCCAAAGCCGTCGCACCAAGAATGCCGCCGATTAACCCGAATGTGCTTTTTTGATCCATGATGTATCCTCCTCGCCGGATTCCGCACGGAATCCGTCCTGTTATGCGGCCGTTTCCGGCCTTCCTTTTTCCTATCCGTTATTTTTTCCGTCCGAACAGACGAAACCGCTTTTTCGGTTCGTCTTCCGGCGCGCGGATCAGCTCGGCCTCCCCGCTTTGCAAAACGTTCTTGAGCTGATCAAGATTCGTGATCCGCTCCGGAGTGCGCAATCCGCCGCGGCCCACATCTTCCGGCCGGTGCGCGTCGGAGCCGCTGGACATGCCCAGATGATTGTTTTTCGCATAAGCTAGCGCAAGTTCGTTCCGGCTATCATGGCGGGGACATGCGTTGTATACTTCCACGCCGTCCAGGAAACCGGGAACCGCCCGCGTCATATCCGGCCGGTAGGGATGCGCCTGGTAAATGAGAATCCCCGCTTCCGTACAGGCTTCCCGAATCCGGACCAGATCGTACTGGCAGATGCCTTCATTCCGGTACAGAAACGCTTCCGTCAGGCCGAACAGCAGGTATTCGTTGGCGCCGCCGTCCGGCAGAAGCTCGGCGCCGAGCAGAACGGTCATTCCGGTCTGTTCGCCCGCTTCTTTGGCCAGCCGATACCCGAGCAGATACCGGTCCACCGTCGACCGCCAGTCGGTGCATCCAAACGAATCCAGGATCGGCTGATACAGATGATCCGTCACGAGAATCCCGGAATAGCCGGCTTCCCGATACAGCCCGACCATCTCCGCCGCGGGCACTCTGGCGCAGGGCGATACTTCAGACGTATGCATATGTGTTTCAAACAGATACATGAACAAGCCTTTGCCTTCTCTTTGCAGATACTTTACCACACTCCGCCCCTTTTTGCAAGATGAATGAACGAAAAACCCGCCTCCGCGTCCGGATAATCTGCCGGAAACCGGCGGAAGATACAATTCGTTCACAAAATCTCTAATTTCTACTCACGATTATAAAATATCATAAACAAGTTATCGGGTCATTTGACACTCGTTTTGCCCCGGGAGGAATCGTTTATGCTCGCATTAAAAGAAATCACCAAACAATACAGCGCAGGAGCGCAGATCGTTGACGCGCTCCGCGGCATCACCGTCGGCTTCCGCGCATCCGAATTCGTGTCCATCCTCGGACCGTCCGGATGCGGAAAGACCACCCTGCTGAACATTATCGGAGGGCTGGACCGGTACACCAGCGGCGACCTCGTCATCAACGGACGCTCCACGACTTCTTTCGAAGACGTGGACTGGAACGCTTACCGCAACCGCTCCATCGGCTTCGTGTTCCAGACCTACAATCTGATCCCGCATCAAACCGTTCTGACGAACGTGGAACTGGCCCTGACCATTTCCGGTGTTTCAAAAGCAGAGCGCAGGCGCAGAGCGATCGAATCGCTCGAACGCGTCGGCCTGGGCGACCAACTGAACAAACGGCCCAATCAGCTTTCCGGCGGGCAGATGCAGCGCGTCGCCATTGCGCGCGCCATCGTCAACAACCCGGAGATCCTGCTCGCGGATGAGCCGACCGGTGCGCTGGACACGTCGACATCCGTCCAGATCATGGAAATCTTAAAAGAGATCGCAAGCGACCGACTGGTCATTATGGTCACCCACAATCCGGAACTGGCGGAAACCTATTCCAGCCGCATCATCCGGCTGAAAGACGGGCTCATCACGGACGACAGAAACCCTTACGATATCGAGGAAGCGTCGATCCCCGTGGAAAAAGCGCAAAAGAAAAAGAAGGCACTTCCTTTCTGGACCGCCACGTCTCTTTCCCTGAACAACCTGCTCACAAAAAAGGCGCGCACCCTGCTCACCTCGCTCGCCGGTTCGATCGGCATCATCGGGATCGCGCTGATTCTTGCCCTGTCCGCCGGCATCAACGCGTATATCGCCGACGTTCAGGAGGACGCGCTTTCGAGTTATCCTTTGACCATCACGCGCGAAACGCAGGATTATTCCGCCTTGATGTCCGCGATGGTCCAGGCGCGCGAAAGCCGCATGAGGGAAGTAAAAGAAGGCGAGATCTACGTGGACGACTCGATGGGCAATATGCTCACCGCATTGATGTCGACCCGCGAGAACAACCTGACGGATTTCAAGGCCTTTCTCGACGCGCATCCCGAAAAACTGGAAGGGGCCGTCTCGGATATCCGGTACCGGTACGGCTTCCAGATGAACGTCTTTTCCGAAGACGGAAAGACACAGGTCAATCCGTCCACCATCGTCGAGAGCATGGGCGGGTCGTTTGCCGGCATGGTCGGGATGATGTCCTCCAGCAGCTCGGCCTATGCGTCCGGGTATTCCTCGGCCATGAACGTCTTTCACGAAATGCTGGACAATACCGAACTGCTGCAGTCCCAGTATGATGTCATCGCCGGCAAGTGGACCGAAGACCCGCATGAAGTCATGCTGATCGTCAACGGAAACAACTCCGTCACCAATCTGGTCCTTTACGCGTTGGGCATCAAAGACCAGTCGGAGATCCCGGACCTGGTCGCCGCGGCGCTGTCCGGCACGAAAACCGAAACGGAAGAGATCGTCTTTTCTTATGACGATTTCCTCGGCATGACCTTCTACGTGGTGCCCAACCACCTGTTTTACCGGCAAAGTGCTTCCGGAAAGACCTATACCGTCGGCGGGAACACCTACCCGCTCTGGGAAGACGTGCGCTCGGATCCGGATTTCGACCGCGCCGCATTTGCAAAAAGCAACGGCATCCCGATCACCGTCTGCGGCATCGTTCGTCCCAATCCGGACGCGACTTCGGCCTCGATGAACGGTGCGATCGCCTTCCAGTCGGCGCTCTCGAACGAAATGATGGATCTGGTCCGCGCAAGCGACATTGCGATCCAGCAAACGGAATACACGCCGGGCATTTCCGTATTCACGGGTCATCTGTTTGAAGACGGCGCCTTCGAGACCGCCACCGACGAAGAAAAAGCGGACTGGATGCGATCGTTTATCCAGAACCGTGACGAAGACAAGGCTTCCGTGATGCTGTCTTATCTGTCTCAATCCGTTTCCGGCCTGGTCGATGCGGAAATGGAGACCATGGAACAACCGGAAAAAGACCAGTATCTGCTGATGCACCTCGCCGACCTTGCCAAACTGTCCGCCGCGGATTACAAAACGGTCCTTCTGGAAGTCATCCGCGCCTCTCTGCAGGATCCGTCCTCTCCCTACAGCCAGAACCCAGACGCCGCGCAGATGCTTGCCCAATACGAAGCGATGGATCCGGATCTCTTCCTGAAAATGACCGCCGCCCTGATTGCGGGCGATTCGTCAGGCGAATCCCCGGCACAGCCTTCGACCGGCTCGCAGGGACTGGGCATCGACGCGATGCTTTCCGCCCTGTCGGCTCTGCCGGCATCCGAACGCGACCGGATGGTCCGCTCCATTCTGGAGCAGGAGATCCAATCCGAAAACGCCAAAGAACTCCTGCAGGCTTATACGACCGCCGAACTGATCGGCCTCTTCGACAAAACCGTTCCAGGCCTGCCGGTCAACGAGCAGGCGTCGCTGGCGGACGCCTATCGGGAAACCGTCCTGTCAAAAGCATCTTTCCGTCAGACGCTTTCCGAAATGGGATTTGTCGACGAAGCATCGCCGGAATCCATCCTCCTCTATTCCAAGGACTTCGCGTCCAAAGACCGCGTCACCGAAATGATCGCAGACTACAACGATTCGGTCGGCGAAGCGGACCAGATCCAGTACACCGATCTGGTCGGGATCCTGCTGTCCTCCGTCACGACCATCATCAATGCGATCTCTTACGTATTGATCGGATTCGTTTCCATTTCCCTTGTAGTGTCCTCCATCATGATCGGGATCATCACCTACATTTCCGTTCTGGAGCGGACCAAGGAAATCGGCATCCTGCGCGCTATCGGCGCGTCCAAGCGGGATATTTCCAAAGTCTTCAACGCCGAAACGCTCATCGTCGGATTTTGCGCCGGGATGATGGGCATACTAGTATCGGTCCTTCTCTGTCTCCCCATCAACGCCATTATCCACAGCGCTTCCGGGATCGAATCCATCAACGCGTTTCTTCCGCTCCCCGCCGCGGTCATTCTGGTGGTCATCAGCATGTTGCTGACATTCCTGGCAGGTCTGATCCCGGCCATCATCGCCGCTTGCAAAGACCCCGTGCTCGCCTTGCGGACCGAATAGTTCTCTTTGACGTCAATCAGCCGCGGACGTTTCGTCCGCGGCTGTTTTTGGTTTTGTCCGAAGGCCGTCAATCGGAAGCATCCGGATCCACGGCGACCGTGCGGTCCAGTGCGAAGGACCACAGCAGCGTTTCTTTGACGCGCCTGCCGGTCATTTCCTCGACGGCGCGCCGGTAGCAGCGCATCTGCAGCCGGTAATTCCGCGCCAGCAAGCGGGACGAACGGATGCGGTCGGTCTTGTAGTCCACGATGACGATGCCGTCCTCCTCTTCAAAGACGAGATCCATAAGTCCTTTCAGCAGGATCGTTTCATTCCCCTCGACTCCGATGAAGTCCGCTCCGATGCGGACGGCGAACATCTTTTCGCGCTCGACGCGGCGACTTCGCCGGATACGGCGGTACAGAGGACTGCGGAAAAACGCGTCCAGTCCGTCGTAGTCCAGCATTCGGGCCTGTTCCGGGCTCAGCCGTCTCTCGCGGATCAGGCGGTCCGCCTCTGCTTCCATTCCGTCCGTTTCCACACGAACGTAATCGCAATACTGCAGGAACGCATGATTTGCCGTTCCCGCATAGGCGGCCGTTTCTTCGGGGCTCATCCCGGTCTCGGGCAGGAACGCGGGATCGCGTATCAGCTGCGACCGTTTGTATTCCGAGACCAGCTGATTATCGCGCAGCTTCAATTCGGATGCCGTCAGGGATGCCGCATAATCCGAACGGTGCTTATACTCGAAATCCAGCGCCTGTCGGACCTCTTCCGTCATACCGGCCTCCTCCGCGTCCGTCTCCCCAAGGATCGGTTCGGGCCCCTCGGCGGGCTTGGCGGATGCCGTTCCCGGACGGATGACCGTCCATTCGAATGAGGGATTGTCCGGAGATTGCCGGATGGCGTATGAAACCATCTCCAGGATGGATTTCGGATTCAGGCGCGACCAGTTGTCTTCCTCGATCTCCTTGAACGACTGTATGCCGGTAATGTACAGTTTCTCCCGTGCACGCGTGCATCCGACGTACAGTTTCCGCAGCGTTTCGCCGTATTCGGATTCTTTTTCCCGCTCCAGGGAATAAAGGTAGGTCAGCGTATTCGTCTGAATACGCGTCCGGGCATCCCGGACGGGGAAGAAGAGCCCTTCTTCCCGCAGGATCTCCATCCTGGACCGCCGGCTGGTCTTCTTCAGCAGCTGTCCGCTTCCGCACAGAAAGACGACCGGATACTCCAGCCCTTTGGATTTGTGGATGGTCGTCAGGGTCACGCAATCCTCCTCCGTCGCCTCCGACCCGGCCGGAAGCGGGATCCGCTTTTCCTCGGCAACGCGCAGATAGGCCAGGAAACCCGACAACCCTTTGTATCCCGTCTGTTCGAACACCCGCGCGTTCTCGTAAAGCATCAGCAGATGCGCGAGCCCCTCGTTGCCGCACAGATACAGCAGCCCGGTCTGTGCGAACAGTTCCCACAGAAACGCGTGGCACGGCTGATCTTCCGCTTTCAGGCGGTACTCTTCCAGTTCATGGATGAAATCCGCCGCCTTTTTCCGAAGCGCTCCCGTTTCGTCCGACGCGTCAACCGGTTCGATGAACACGCGGATCGACTGGATCAAAGGTCCGCCCGGCGCCGCCGTGCGGATGCGGTAAACATCCTCCGCGGAAAAGCCGAACAGCGGACTGCGCATGGTTCCGAACAGGGAGATATCGTCCGAAGGATCATCCACGCAGCGCAGAAGATCGAGCGCAAGCTGGATCTCCGGCTGATCGAAGAACAGACGCTCCCGGCTGACCCGGAAGGGAATGCCCCGCTTGCGCAGTGCCTCTTCGTACGGAGCGGTTTTGTCTTTCAGGACGAGGAACAGCAGCGCGAAATCGCTGTAGCGGCAGGGCCTGACCGTTCCGTCCCGTTCTTTCCACTCCGACGTTCTCATACGCTCCGCGATCTGATCCGCGATATATGCGGCCTCCGCCGTCGTCGCATCCTGCGCCGTCGGGCCATCGGGGATCGAGCGGCGGGACTCGTAGGGGAAGCGTGCGACGGTGACGGGCTCGGCCTTTTCGTAATCCGTCCCGCGCGCAAACACCAGTTCCTCCCCTTTGTATTCCCGCTCGAAAGCGGTCCCGTCCGTCAATGTGCTGAAGAGAAGATTGGTGAAATCCAAAACCGTCCGCGCGCTTCTGAAATTTTCGCGGAGGAACACTTTTCCTTCCGGTCCGCCGTTTTCCGGACCGACCGGAGGGAACCGGTCCTTGTAGGCAAGGAAAATGTCGGGATAGGCGTTCCGGAACCGGTAAATGGACTGCTTGACGTCGCCGACCATGAACCGGTTCTCCCCGTTTGACAAAAGCGTGAAGATGCGGTCCTGCAAAGGAGAAACGTCCTGATATTCGTCGATATAGATCTCACGGAACCGCTTGCGCAGCGTCCGGCAGACTTCCGTCTCCTCTCCGTCCCGTTCGAGCAGGGACAAGAACATATGTTCTACATCGTCGAAATCCAGCAGCCCGCGTTCCCGCTTGGACGCCGAATAGCGTGCATCGAGGTCTTCCAGGAACACGCGGATGGAGCCAATGATGCGGCCGGTCGTCCGGAACTGTTCACTCAATGCCTCACAGTCAGCCAAACGGAAAAAAGCGCACAGATCGTTCTTTTTCTTCTTGATCTCGTCCCGTTCGAACGGCAGGAACGGCGGGTAATCGGATTTGGCGGGAAGGCGCCCGTGATCGAACGACCCGGCCGCATCCAGGAACGCGTCCTGACTGACGAGCGCCCGCTCGCGCAGCGTGCGTAAGCCGTCTTCCCATCTGGTCAGATAGTCCAGTACGGGCCGGTCGGCGCCGGCCGATTCCGTCTTCGCAGTCAATCCTTTCCATTCGGCTTCGAGTTCCTCCAACTGCCGGACCAGAAAAGACTGCATCGCTTTTCCGGTTTCCGTCTTGAAGAGTCCGTCCTTCACCCTTTCCGCATCCGAAAGCAGCCGGTCCGCTGCTTCCTTCAGCCAGCCGGAACTGTCGGCGAACGCGCGCAGCCGGTCGTAAAGTGCGATCATCAGCTCTTCCAGCGACCGGTCGTTTTTGACGTCCGTAAAACATTCGGCCATCTCCAGGAAGGCTTCTCCGCCCGTTTCGTATCCCGCGTCGACCGCGTCGGAAACGGCCTGGGTCTTCAGCAGGCGTGCTTCCTGATCATCCGCGAAACGCAGTCTCGGCGACAGGCCGAGCAATTGGAAATGCGCGCGCACCATCGCGCCGCAGAAAGAATGGATGGTCCCGATATATGCCTCCGGCAGCAGGTACAGCTGCCGGCGGATATGCGCGTCATCCGGATGATCGGACGCGCGTTTTCCGAGTTCGCGGTACAGTTTGTCCCGCAGGTCCGCGGCGGAAGCCTTGGTAAACGTCACGACCAGGAAATCCGTGACGTTTTCGCCGCGCGCGATGCGCTCCAGCAGCCGCTGCGTCAGCACGGTCGTCTTTCCGCTTCCGGCGCCGGCCGATACGAGCAGCGTTTTGTCCTGCGTCTGAATGGCGCTCCGTTGCGATTCCGTCCAGTTCGGCATCAGCCTTCGCCTCCTTCCCCTTCTCCGTCCGCATAAGTCTGTGCGGTATACCGGCAGGCGGCCTTCATCGGACAGTAGGCGCATCCGTCCGCCAGTCCGTCCGCCTTCACGGGCCGGATATCCATCCGTCCGTTCAGGATCCCGTCGCCGTCTTCCGCCAGCCGCCGCTCCAGTCCGGCAAAGAGCGTCCGGAACTGTTCGCCGGTCAGCAGGTTCGAACTGTCCTCTTTCAACCCTTTCGCACCCATGATCCCGGACGGGAGATACCGGCCGTCCTCCGAGCCGTCCATCGCCGCAAGGACGTCTTTGTCGTTCAGTAAAACGCCGGTGTGCTTCAGGCGGAGTTCGCTCTCCTTCCGTTTCTCCAGTTCATCGGGCGTTTCCGTGCCCTGGACGGACAGATAGGACAGTTCGGCGTTGTTGTACAGCACGCCGGCCGGTTCGAGCACCTCCCCGTCCCGGAGGCCGGACCCGCCGTTCCTGCAGGCAGCCAGCAGATAGAGGAACATCTGCTGATCCAGGCCGAACTCGTTCACCAGTTTCATGGACAGTTCTTTCCCGTACGTCTTGTAATCCACGACCCGGACGTACGTCACGCCGTCCTTGCGGAAAGAGTCGACGCGGTCGATGGATCCGACCAGATAGACCGTTTTTCCCTCTTCCGTCCGGATCGCGAGCGCCGGCAGGGACCGTTCCCCTTTCCGGCCGATCCCGACTTCAAATCCCGCGGGGACGAAACGGCTGTTCTGCATTTCCTCGGTCACCTTTTCAGCCGCGAACAGAATGACGTCACGCACGTTCCGGCAGGTGTGCAGGAAGCGTCCCCCGGTCTCGTTCGCCAGCCCGGTCTTTTCCAGCTGTTCGGCGAGAAGCGCATCCGCCTCCCGCTCCAGCTCCGCCCGGCCGGCAGGCGGTATGAACCGGCCGTTTCGCATATGGC
>JAGACN010000104.1 GCA_017614095.1 Clostridia bacterium
ACGGAATCTACATCACGCTTCCGGACCGTAAGGTTCAGATGTATGACAGAGATTTTGATACGTATATGGCTTCTTTTGCTAAGTTCCGTTCTTTGTGCGAGGAGTGGATAGGGAACAGCGAAATAAAGATTGTTGTGGAAAACACAGATGGATTCCGCGAGTATGAGAAGAAGGCTATAGATTATTTGCTCGAGAGCCCTGTCTTTGGGCTGACCTGGGACATTGGTCACTCGAAGGCTATTGGGGAGAAGGACGTTCCTTTTATCACCGGGCATCAGGACCGTCTGATTCATTTCCACATTCACGATGGGTCGGAAAACCCGCCCAAGAACCATTTGGCGCTTGGCGATGGCGAGATAGACCTTGCAGCAAGACTTGAATTGGCAGGCAGCAGAAATGCCCGCTGCGTATTGGAGACCAAGACTATAGAGGCTCTCAGAGCGTCTGTGGAATGGCTTAGGAGAGGGGGACGCTATGGCATCGAGTAAAGAATACCTGGAGTTCGTACTGGAGCAGCTGTCCGAACTGGACGACGTCTCCTTCAAACCCATGATGGGCGAATATCTGCTGTACGACCGTGGAAAACTGTTCGGCGGCATCTACGACGACCGCTTTCTGGTCAAAATCGTGAAAGCGTCGGAATCGCGCCTGCCGGACGCGCCGCGGGAGATCCCGTATTTAGGCGCAAAAGAGATGCTGCTCGTGGACAATGTCGAGGACAGGCTTTTCCTGAAGGAACTGGTCGAGGGGATGCTTCCCGAACTGCCGGCTCCGAAAAAGAAAAAGTAACAACGAAAGGCGGGACAGAAAAGGTGAAAAACAAAGCAAACGGAATCTTCCGATCCCGCACGACCCTTCTTCTGCTGCTGACTGCGGCCGCGCTGCTGTCCGGGTGCTGGATTTCCCACAGCCGGTATGACAAGACGGGAGAAAAGGACCTGGTCTCGGCCGAACTGCTGAAGGGAAGGGACGGACACGGCGTTTCCGGCCATTTCGATCCGGACGCATACGAGCTGCTCCGCACGCTCGAAGGGGAAAAACTGGAAAACTTTCTGTCGGAACTGAAGAACATCGAATTCACCGATGCTGTGATCCTGCTCCCCATCACGACGGATCCGTCCTTTTGCTACGGGGTATACGTCGTTCGGCTCCGTTGGGCGGACGGCCGTACGCAATGCATTTCATGCGAAGGCTACGGTGAATCCTTCGACGCTTCCGGGAACGTGGAGAAAGCCAATCACTACGGCTGCGACAGGGAAACCTGGCACGCATTTTTCGAAAAATACGCTTCCGTCTCCGGTTCGCAAAGCCTGCCGGACGGACAAAGCGGCTGAAGGGTCGCCGCACAATCCTCTCCGCTTTCCGCGCTGGTGACCGGATCCGGTCGCCTTTTTTCGTCATCGGACCGTCCGGGAGGCGTGGGAAAACCAACTTTTTCCGAATCTCGTCAGAAGTGTTTCTGTTTCCTGTTGCATTTTCCGTCCGTTTGCGGTAAGATACGTACAGACGGGCTCAAAGCCCTGTTAGTTCAAGCGAATCGGGAGGTGGTCATTGTGGCCATCTGGTTTCAGATCCGGGATATTCCGGATCCCTATCAATATGTCCGTGAGCGGGAGAAAGCCGTTTTCGCCGCTTGCGAAGCGCTGCAGGAAGGCGGTCTGGTCGTTTTCCCGACGGAAACCGTTTACGGCATCGGCTGCGACGCGATGAACGAGAGCGCGGTCCGGTCGCTGTTCGAGCGCAAACAACGTCCGCTCGACAAGGCTCTTCTGCTGCACCTGCACGACCGCAGACAGGCTTCGAAAATAGCCTGGCTGAACGAAGAGGCGATCTGTCTGATGGACAGGTTCTGCCCCGGGCCGCTGTCGCTCGTGGTCCCCAAGAAGGAATGCGTTCCGGATCTGGTGACCGCCGGTCAGCCGACCGTCGGACTGCGGTTCCCGTCTCATCCGTTCTTTCGGGAAATGGCCGCCGCGTACAGCGGGATCATCGCGGCGACAAGCGCGAACCTGTCCGGACTTCCGTCCGCCAAAGACAGTGAGGCGCTGAACGAACTGGACGCCATCGCGGACGTCATCATCGACGCTGGGCCCACCGAATGGAAACTGGAATCCACCGTCGTATCATTGACCGGAGAACGGCCTGTCGTCCTGCGGCAGGGCGCCGTGAGCGAGGAACAGCTGAAAGAGGTTTTATCATGAGATACATCGGATTGACGGGCCGCAGCGGAACAGGGAAGTCCGTTGTTGCGCAATGCGCGTCGGAACTGGGGATCCCCTGCATCGACTGCGACAAACTCTACCGCTCCATGACCGAAAAACCGACGGCCTTTCTGAATGCCATCGCCGGCCGGTTCGGCAGCAAAGCCGCCGAGGGCGGACAGCTGAACCGCGCCTATCTGCGCGATCTCGTCTTTTCGGACTCCGAAGCGCGCCGGGATCTCGACCGCCTGACGGGGGCTTTCATGGGCGAATATTTGGAGGAACTGTCAGCGTCTCTGTCCGGCGTCCCGTTCGTTCTGCTGGACGCGCCGACGCTGTTCCAGACCGGATTGCGGGACCGCTGCGGTGAGGTAATCTGTTGCATCAGTTCAGACGATGCGTGCGTCAGCCGGATCCAAAGCCGGGACGGCATCACCGAAGCGGAAGCCAGAAGACGGCTGGACAGCCAGTTAACGGATTCGTTCTACAGGGAACAGGACGTGATCCTGCTGGAAAACAACGATACGGAGAACGCGTTCCGGAAGGAAGCCAAGAAACTGTTGCGCAGACTGATCGAAACGGAGAACGGCCGTGGCTAAGGGCAAAAAAAAGAGCCATCCGGTCCTAAAGGCTTTGCTGATCGTTCTGTGCGTCCTGCTTGCCGTCGAACTGGTGCTGGCATTGTTTGCCGACGATATCCTGAGACGTTATTACAGAACGGCGTACGAAGATCTGGTCGGCCGGTATGCGGCACTCTACGACGTCCCGGAAACGCTGGTGAACGCCGTCATCCTGTGCGAGAGCGGCTTCCGAGCGGACGCGGAAAGCGGTGCGGGCGCCAAGGGACTCATGCAGATGCGCGACGCTTCCTTCGGCGAGATGCGGGAGCGCCTGGGACTGCCTGCCGGAGACGTGTTCGATCCTGAGCAGAACATCCAGTGCGGCGTTTACTGTCTGTCCTACCTGAAACGGTTTTTCGGCTCCTGGGACACTGCTTTGGCGGCCTACAACGGAGGCATCGGGAACGTTCAGAACTGGCTGTCGAATCCGGCGTACAGTTCGGACGGAAAGACGCTGGACGTCATTCCCTTCCAGGAGACCGCCCGTTATGTTCAGAAAGTGAAGCGCGCCCGGCGCGCGTATGAGATCCTGTACAGCAAAATGAGGTGAAGGAATGGCTCTGGTTGCGGCAAAATGCACGAATTGCGGTGCGAATCTGCAGGTCGACAGCGACAAGGACGCGGCGGTCTGCCCGTATTGCGGGACGCCGTTCATCGTCGAGAAAGCCATCAACAACTACCACATCACCAACAACATAAAAGCGGACGTCGTCAACGTCTACGGGACAACGAGCAACGAATACGATCAGCGCGCGGAAGCGCTGAACCGGATGAGCCGCATGATCAGCCATTTCGGCGAAAAACAGGCGGAATACGACGAACTGGAGAGGGTGACCGGCGAGATCGTCCGGCGCAGTCAGGGCGTCAAAAAAACGCCGCTGGTCTTCGGCATCCTGCTGACCGTGGTGGGCTTCGTCTGCATGCTGATTGGGCAGAACCGATCCCAGATCCCGACCTTTGCCATCGTGCTGCTCATTCCCGGTCTGCTTCTGATCGGCCTGTACGTCCTGTTGGCGATCCTGAACAGGAACCGGCTGGAAGCGCTTTCCGTCCGCCGCAACGAATTGCTGGA
>JAGACN010000105.1 GCA_017614095.1 Clostridia bacterium
ACGAAGAAGTTCTCTCCTACGTTCCCGCTGACCACCCCTATGGCATCGTCGGTTCCTTCGCAGCCTCCAACTGGGGCGAGAGCGCTGACGTCGCCATGGCGAAAGACGGCGACGGCTGGAAGGGCGAAGTCGAACTGAAGGCCGGCGAAGAATTCAAAGTCCGTGCCGACAGCGACTGGACCTACAGCTGGGGCGATGCCGCCGGTGCGAACATCGTTGCCGAAGCTGATGGAACGTATGAAGTCGTCATCACCTTCGAAGGCGATGTCGGAACCGTCAAAGTTACAAAGAAATAAGTTTTAACGGTTGGGCAGAGGGCTTCCTTGACGGGGCCCTCTTGCTCTTTTTCAAGACCTTTTTCACAGTGATAGAGCAATCGAATGCAGCCTTCAAACTGGAGGACTTATGGAAACGAAACGAACGATGTTCCCGCGCGCGCTGCTTTGCGCGCTGCTTTGTCTGATCCTTCTTGCCGGCGCCGCCTGCGGGACCGGCCTGCCTCAGTTCGAGGATTTTCCTGACACCTATACGGACGCGCTGCCGGCCGACGCGGAAAACGGCCTGACGCTGCACGCGTTCAACTGGACCTATCACCAGATCCTCATCAACCTTGAAAACATCCGCAATGCCGGCTTCAAGAACGTTCTGACCATGCCGGTGCAGCAGCCGAAGAGCGGCGGGTCCGCATGGTGGGCCTTCTACCAGCCGCTCAGTTTTTCCATCGGCGACAACTCCGCCCTCGGGACCAAAGAGGAGCTGAAGGAGCTGTGCGCGAAAGCCGAGGAATACGGCATCTGCATCCTGGCCGACATTGTCGCGAATCATATGGCCGCCGTCGACGAGAGCGCGGTCGAGCAGGACGGGACACCGACGGTCCTGCCCGCCGTCGCCGACTACGAGCCGGTTCTCTATGCGAACCGCAACGAAGATACGGACGGTCACGGCGTGACCTTCCACCACAACCTGAACGCCTCCGGCTCCGGCGCGGAGACGCAGGCCTACCAGTACGGCAACCTGCCGGACCTGAATACCGCGAACGCCTACGTGCAGGAGCGGGAACTGGCGCTGCTGAAAGAATGCATCGACGTTGGGATCGACGGCTTCCGCTTCGACGCGGCCAAGCACGTCGAGACGTCCGACGACCCCTCTTTCGCGTCGGATTTCTGGGAAAACACGCTGGACAAGGCGAAAGTCTACTCCCGTGAAAAGACCGGAAAGGAACTGTATGTCTACGGCGAGATCCTGGGCGAGCCGACCGGACGGGGCATGTCCGCCTACACCAAGCGGATGCGCATCACCGACGACGGGTTCGCTTCCCAGTTCAAGAACGCCTTCTCTCAGAAAGATCCGGCCAAGATCCTGAACGCCGCGCTGAAAACGCAAGACGCCAATCAGCTGATCGCATGGGTGGAGAGCCACGACGAATACGTGACGTCCAACACCCACTATTCCGACGTCCGCGTGGCCAAATACTGGTCCATCATCGCGTCCAAGAAGGGGCTCGGCGGGCTCTATCTCGCCCGTCCGACGGACGAACTGACGGTCGGTCAGATCGGATCCTACGCGTTCGAGAGCGAATACGTGGCCATTTCGAACCGGTTCCACAACCGTTTCTACGACGCCGAATCCTACGAATCCGCCGACGGCACCTGCTATGTGGTCGAAAAGATCAAGAGCGGAGACCAGGGCGTTCTGATCCTGAACCTGGCCGAAGCGGATACGGAAAAATACGTGACGGTCGCCGTCCCGCATCTGGAAGACGGCAACTACTACGACGCGCTGACCGGGAAAGTGGCCCCGGTCAAGGACCATAAAGCCTACGTCCAGTTCGACGGCAGCGGCATGGCCGTGCTCACCCGCTCGAAGGACGTCCATCCGCAGCTCGAGATCTCCGAACGCGACTGCGCGTTCGCGGGCGAGAAGGAGATCGTCCTGACGGCGAAGAACGCCGACGAAGCCTGGTGGGCGGTGAACGGCAAGGACGAAAAGCATTCCTTCGCCGACGGCAAGGCCTCCGTCCAGCTGGCCGGACTGGTCGAAAACGGGAAGGTGGATCTGCGCGTCTATCTGCGCAAGGGGGTCAACGTTCTGGACCAGACCTACACCTATACGCAGGTGCAGCTCATCCCGGGCAAGTTCAACGTCCTCAACCTGGACGAAAAATATCTGAACGGCGACTACGAACTGTACATCTGGAGCTGGTCGCCCGGCAAATGGAGCAAGGACTACGAGATCAGGGACGGCGTCCTGCTGGTGGATACGACCGGCATGGAAGGCTTCCTGGTCGCGGCGTTCGAAAAGGGCTACGAACTGCCGAACCCGAACGCCTGGGATTCGAACGTGCTCAAGCAGAGCACGGACATCAAAGGGGATATCCTGAAAGCCGGATTCATCGATCTGTCCGCTTTCTGATAAGGAGGAACGAACCATGTTCAATCGCTCGATGTGGAAAAAGACATTGCTTTTGCTGACCGCGCTCGCGCTCTTCTGCGCCGTGCTGCTGACCGCGTGCGGCAGCTCCGACGAGGGACCGGACGACATCCCGATCCGGCTGGAGCCGGCCGGAAACGTCGTCTCTGCCTATACGAAGGACGACAAGGACTACGCGTCCATGGCGCCGGAAGACACGAAGATCCTGCGGCTGCACTACCGCCGGAACGACGACTCCACGAACGACCGCAGCTGCTACGCGGCCTGGAACGTCTGGGCGTGGGATATGACGAACGGGGGCAACGGAGACGCCTATCCGTTCACCGGTTATGACGACTACGGCGTTTACGCCGATCTGGACCTGTCGGTCATCGGCGGGGGACAGAAGGTCGACAAGCTGGGCTTCATCGTCCGGACGGACAACTGGTCGAAAGACCCCGACGGCGACCGCTCCATCGACATTCTGGAGCAGACGCACGGCGGGCTGCAGGAAGCCTGGGTCCGCACGACGGAATCCACCGTTTTCGATACCCAGGACAACGCCTGCAAATCCATCGTCAGCTACGCGATGCTGCGGGACTCCAAGACGATCAGCGTGTATTTCAAGCCGCTGGCGAACGACTTCAAGTCCTATGCGCCCCGCTTCTCGATGACGCTCAACGGACA
The DNA here is from genome assembly GCA_017614095.1 of Clostridia bacterium. Next base: position 3,097 of record JAGACN010000105.1, read on the forward strand.
GCCGTATACCGGCTTTACGATGGGCGAGTTCGATTCGTCCATGAAACGGGCGGATCTGACGCTGAACGACGCGATCGACATTTCCGACGTCGTGACGGTGAGCTACCGCTTCGACGCGACGTGGACCAACCAGGTGAGTTTGATGATGACCAACTATTTCGATACCGACGAATTCAATCAGCTGTACGCCTATGACGGCAAGGATCTGGGCGCCACCTTCGACAACGAGGACAGCCCGTCGAAGACCACCTTCAAGGTCTGGGCTCCGACCAGCTCTTCGTTGAAGCTGAACCTGTACGACACGGGCGACTACCGGACCGAGACGGCGCCGGCCGAGACGCTCGACATGCAGAAGGCGGACAAGGGCGTCTGGACCGTCACGGTCGACCGGGATCTGGACGGAAAATACTACACCTATACGGTGACCAATTCCAAGGGCACCAATGAGGTCGTCGACCCCTACGCGAAGAGCGCCGGCGTCAACGGCCGCAGAGGCATGGTCGTCAACTTCAAGAAACTGAACGCCTCCATTTCCGGCTGGAACGCGGACAAGCGGCCCTTCGAGGGCAACGCGGTGGACGCGTCCATCTACGAGATCCACGTCCGCGACATGACCATCAGCCCGACCAGCGGCGTGACGGAAAAGAACCGCGGCCGCTTCCTGGGACTGGCCGAGACCGGCACGACCTATACGCAGGACGGCGTGACCGTTTCCACCGGTCTGGATCATCTGAAGGAACTGGGCGTCACGCACGTGCAGATCCAGCCTTTCTACGACTATTCCTCCGTGGATGAGACGACCTCCGGCACGTCCATGTCGAAAGAGAACTACAACTGGGGCTACGACCCGCTGAACTACAACGTGCTGGAAGGCAGCTATTCCACCGACGCGTCGGACGGCTATATCCGGATCAGGGAATTCAAGGCGATGGTCATGGCCATGCATGAAGCGGGCATCTCCATCAACATGGACGTGGTCTACAACCACACGTCCGCGTCCGAGAACTCCAACTTCAACCTGCTCGTGCCTTATTACTACTACCGCACGAAAGCGAACGGCGCCTTCTACAACGGCTCCGGCTGCGGCAACGAGCTGGCCTCCGAGCGGTACATGGTCAACAAGTTCTTCCGGGAATCCTGCAAATTCTGGATCGATGAGTACCATCTGTCCGGATTCCGCTTTGACTTAATGGGCCTGATCGACAACCAGACCATGATCGACATCTATAACGACTGCAGCGCTCTGTACCCGAACATCATGATCTACGGCGAGCCGT
>JAGACN010000004.1 GCA_017614095.1 Clostridia bacterium
CGTGTTTCTTCTTCCAATCCCTCAGCATAACCGAAACCCGAAGCGGATCCCTTTCTGCTTCGGGTTTCTTTCCGAAAAACGTCAATGGAGGCGAGATCGATGTTGAAGCATTCCCAAAAATGGCTCCTCAGCCTTCTTGCTTTCCTGCTGCTCCTGACGGCCGGTCTGACGGCCTGCCGCGCGGATGTGCCCGAAGAGTCGTCCGTTTCGGAGGTTCAGTCCGAACCGGAAAGCCGGCCGGAGGAATCCAAAGAGCCGCCGGATCCGTACAAGGATGAGGACGGGCGCTACGTCGCCGCACTGAGCGGCAACACCTACGGCGGGCGGAAAGTGACCTTCCTGTCCGCGAACGTCTTCCCCACTTACAATTCCGAGATCCTCTACAACGATTACGAAAAACGTCCGGTCAATGACACTGACCATCTGCCGGAAGTCGTCAACAAGGCGCAGGGCGACCGCACGCAATTCGTGGAAAGCCAGTTGGAGATCGAAATCGACGAGATCTTTCTGTACGACCTCAACCGCAAAGGCGCCCTGATGTCCCAGCGCGTCCGGACGGACAACCTGTCCCAGACGGCGGAATACCAGATCATCATCCCGGGCATCTACGACGGCGGCTCGCTGGCGGCCGACGGACAGCTCATCGATCTGAACAGCATTGAAGGGCTGGACATGTCCGCTCCCTGGTGGGACAAGACCTTCAACGAGGAAAACACGATCGCCGGGCATCTGTATTATACGATCGGCGAGATCGGCACGGAAAACAAAGCACGCACATCCTGTCTGTATTTCAACAAAACCATGTACGAGAAATACAACCTGACCGAGAAATACGGCGGACTTCCCTACGATCTGGTCCGTTCCGGCGACTGGACGCTGGACACCGTCGTCGCGATGGCAAAAGAACTCAGCGAAGACCTGGACTCGGACGGTTCCATCACCTACAAGGACCTGTACGGATGGGGAGGCCAGCTGGACGATATGTGGAGCCTGTTCTACGGGTCCGGCTCCCGCATCGCGTCCCTCTCGACCGCAGACGGCTATCCGGAACTGTCGATGTTTTCCGAACGGTCCGCAGCCGTTATCGAGCGTATGCAGGATCTCGTTCAGGACAGGCAGCACTATGTTTCGGCCAACGATTATTTCCATATCCTGCAATGGCCCGGCGAACTGTTGGAAAAGAACTTCGTCGCCGGAAACAATCTGTTCTACAACGGCGTTATGAGCACCGCCATCCTGCTGGGAGACATGGACGACCTGTTCGGCATGGTCCCCGTCCCGAAAGGCGACAAAACGCAGGAGACCTATTACAGTCTGGTCAACCCGTGGCAGTCCTCCTGTTTTGCGGTCACGATCTCACTGTCCGACGACGACCGCACGCTGGTCTCGGACGTGCTGAACGCGATGGGCGCCGCCAGCGCGAATTTCATCACTCCGGCGTACATCAATCAGTGCATCGAATACATGAAGGCCCGCGACGACGATTCCGTGGATATGATCGAAAACTATATCCTGCCCGGCCGCGGATGCGACGTCGGCATGGTTTTTGCCTGGGGCGGTCTGGACGAACTGCTGCACGAGATGGCTAAAATGCCGGTCGGCTCGTTTGCGTCCAACTACGAGAGCCGGAAAGCCGCCGCGGAAGCCGCCATGGAAAAGACGGTCACCTATTTCCGCTCCATCCAGTAAATCCTGACGGCAAGAAAAAGGAAAAAAAGAAAAAAAAGAACGAAGCCTTCCGAATACGGTTGGCTTCATTTTTTGCGTCCGAATCTGTTCTTCTTTCGGGGCTTCCGAATCATGATGTCAACGGATCAAAGACCGGTTCCCGGATCGCCGGCCGCTTTCCTTGCTCTTCTGTTCCGGGCGCGGACGTACAGAATGAAACTGACGATTGCACCCGCAAGAAACAAGCCGAACAGAACATCATATGAATGGACCAGATTGTTCCATGTCCCGTAGATGATCAGAATACCGCGGACCACCATGCCCAGCACGGCGCTGACCGTTGCCATCATCAGACAGATCTGAAACGGGCGGTGCGGCAGCCGGAACAGTCCAAGGCCTGTAAACAGCAGCCACAGGAACCCGACGATCAGAAACGGCAGAAACGCCAAGACCATCCAGAAAGAGATGACGTCGTGGCTGAACAGTTCGTAGATACCGGAAAAGAGTCCCGTAAACGCGGCCAGGCCGAAATAGAGGTAGGCCTGACGTCTTGCCCAGCTAGCCTTTCGTGATGCAGACAATGTCACTCACGCTCCTCTCTCCGTAATAGTGACCGTCCGACGGGTGATTGATGACTTCGCCCTGGAAATACATCCAGGAGGTGCCGCCGCCGTCCAGGTTGTACGCCTCCTTGCAGCCGAGCCCTTTCAGGAAAACGGCGAGGTCTGCGAGCTTCATTCCCCTGCTGACGTCCGTGCGTCCGTCCACGACGCAGAAGATGTAATGCAGCGGATCGATCATTGCGAGAACGGTCCGCGGGTTGTTGTGCGGCACGGTGGTATCCATGATCTCCGAACGGTCGCCGGCGGTAATGACGCCGTTTTCGATGAGCGAAGACCCGAAGGACAGGACGTGGACCGCGTGGTCGTTCAACAGTTCGAGTGCGGTCACTTTTTCTTCCGCTACGATCTCGAAACGGCCGTCGTCGTAGATTGCCAGGCAGCGCCGGTTGTCACGGGCGTCCTGACGGTACAAAACGCCGTTCCGGATCACGTAGCCGCTCTCGCGGGCGCCATAGTAGTCGCCGTTGATGGCCAGAATCGCGCCGTTGTCAGAGGCAACCTCCGAGGTCTTTGCGGTGACGTTTTTTCCGTAGCTGTTTTCAGCAAAGGCGGTTTTCAGGTCCTGTGCCGAG
>JAGACN010000002.1 GCA_017614095.1 Clostridia bacterium
GCCAGAAAGCGGACGTTCTCTTCCATTGTGCGGGCGGCCATCGCGCAGGCGAACGTGCCCTTGCCGCAGCCGATCTCCAGATAGAGATCGCCGGTCTGAGAAAAGGAGTCGTCCAGCAGGACTTCCCCGTTCTCCCCTTGGAGGACCATATACTCGTTCACGCGCGCCAGACGCGCGTCCCTGTTTTTCTTGCGGCGCATATGCATGGCATTCTCGCTCCTTTTTCGCGTACGGATGTCTGAAACCATCATACTCCATCCCGCGGTCAAATTCAATGCATTCTTCATTTTTTGTTTAAAGGATTATCTATCGTGAGCATCATCGTCTGTGACGGCGTCCGGTACGAAATCGGCGTCAAGGCCATCTTAAGCGGAGTCACGTTCGCGGTGGAGGCCGGATCGAAAGTCGGCATCATCGGCGTGAACGGGGCCGGCAAGTCTACCCTGCTTTCGCTCATCACCCGCGAAAAGGAACCGACCGGGGGGCAAATCTTCATCAAAAAGAATACGACGATCGGCTGCCTGGAGCAGATCAACGACAGCCGGGTCTTTTCCGGTTCTATCCTGGACACGGCATTAGAGGCCTTCTCCGGGCTGACGGCGCTCGAGGAAAAGCTGGAAGTGCTGCGCGAACAGGCATCGGGCGGCGACGAGACGGCCGCTGCGCGCTATGCCGAAGCCCAGGAGACCTTTTTCTCGTCCGGCGGAAACGAATACCGCGCGAAAGCGGTCGCGCTGCTTCGGAAATTCGGTTTCGGCCCGGAGGAACTGGACAGCCCGGCCTCCGTGCTGTCCGGGGGGCAGAAGACCAAACTGCTGCTCGCCCGGCTGCTCTTAAGCGAGCCGGACGTGCTGCTGCTGGACGAGCCGACCAACCATCTGGACATCGCCGCCGTGGAATGGCTGGAGCAGTTCGTCCGTTCCTCCAAAAAGACCTTCCTGATCGTCTCCCACGACCGGTATTTCCTGGACCGCGTCACGACGGACACGGTGGAGATCGAGCACGGCGAGGCGAAGATGTACAGCGGCGGCTACTCCGTCTTCAAGGAAAAGAAGAACAAACTGCGCGAAGACCAGCAGAAGCATTACGACCTGCAGCAGAAGGAGATCGCCCGGATCGAGGCGTTCATCGCCAACCAGCGCAAATGGAACCGCGAGCGGAACATCATCGCCGCGGAGAGCCGTGAGAAGGCGCTCGCCCGGATGGTGCGCGTGGAAAAGCCGCAGGATCTCCCGCGCGGCATATCCTTCCGGATCGCGCCCGCTTCCACGCGCTCGCATGAGGTGCTGTCCGTCCGCTCCCTACGCAAATCGTTCGGGAAGGAGCATCTCTTCTCGAATCTGTCGTTCGAGATGCATCTGGGCGACCGGCTGTTCGTCATCGGCCCCAACGGGACCGGCAAGTCCACATTACTGCGCATCCTGACCGGCCGCGAGTCCGCGGATTCCGGCATCTACGAGCTGGGCTACAGCCAGTCGGTCGGCTACTACGACCAGGAGCAGCAGCTGCTGGATCCCGCCAATACGGTATTGGAGGAACTCTGGAGCGTCTACGCGGAAAAGACCATGACCGAGGTCCGGTCCATGCTGGCCTCCTTCGGTTTCCGCGGCGAGGACGTCTACAAATCCGTTTCCGTTTTATCGGGCGGCGAACGCGCGCGGCTGTCCATCGCCAAGATGATCTCCTGCGGCGTGTCCCTGCTCATCCTCGACGAACCGACCAACCATCTGGACATCGATTCCCGCGAAACGCTGGAAGAAGCGCTGAAGGGCTACGGCGGCACCATTCTGGCCGTTTCGCACGACCGGTATTTCATCCGCTCCCTGGCGACGAACATCCTGGTGCTGGACCGCAAAAACGACACCGGCCTTTTCCCGGACGGCTACCGCCTCTACCGGTGCGGATACGAGGAATACCTCCGCCGCGCGGAATCCGAACGCGCGCAGAACGGGCAGGAGCAATCCGCCGACAGCCCGTCCGGATCCAAGCTCTCTTTCGAAGAGCAGAAAAAGCGCAAGAACCGCCAGCGCATTGCTTCCGCACGGTTCGAGGCGGTGGAAAAGGAGATCGGTCTTGCGGAAGCGGAACTGGCTTCTCTGCAGGCGGAAGCGGCGGACGAATCCATCGCGGCCGACTACGTGAAACTGGGCGAACTGGCCGCCAGAGCGGAGGAAACGGAACAGCGCATCGCGGCTTTGTATGCGGAATACGAGGCACTGGACCGGGAGTTAGCCGCCTTCGGATCCCCGTCCGAAAACGCCGAATGAATATGAACACAAGTTCTGTATATTCTGTATAAATTGCCTATTTAAATTTTGTGCAGTTCTGCTCTTCCATTCAAAGCGGTTTTTTGATATCATTACTATGATAATTATTTAGATTGAGGGTTTCTTTTCTCTACGGGAGGTTCTTTATGGCAAGTGTACTCTTCTAACATATGTATAAGCGGGTCCCAGGCGGCGTCACGGCCGTTTCCGACTTCAACCTGGAAGTCAAGGACAAGGAATTTCTGATCCTGGTCGGTCCTTCCGGATGCGGTAAAACCACGACGCTCCGTATGATCGCCGGACTCGAGGAGATCA
>JAGACN010000106.1 GCA_017614095.1 Clostridia bacterium
GGTTGATCTCCTTCAGCAGGGCCAGGATGGACTGCGTCGTGGTCGGATCCAGCGCGCTGGTCGCTTCGTCGCACAGCAGGTAATGCGGTCCGGTCGCGAGTGCGCGGGCGATGGCCACGCGCTGCTTCTGTCCGCCGGACAGCTGCGCCGGATAGGCTTTCGCCCGGTCGGCCAAACCGACCAGTTCCAGCAGCTCCGATGCCCGGGCGGCCGCTTCGGCTTTCTTGACGCCCGCGATCTCCAGCGGGTAGCAGACGTTCTTCAAAACCGAACGCTGCGCGAACAGATTGAAACTCTGAAAGATCATGCCGATATCCTGACGAAGTTTCAGAAGTTCCTTGCGGGACAGCGACAACACGTCCCTGCCGTCGATCCGGATCTCCCCTTCCGTGGGCTTCTCCAGCAGATTGATGCACCGGACCAGCGTGCTCTTGCCCGCGCCGGACAATCCGATGATGCCGAAGATCTCTCCGTCCCGGACGGTCAGGCTGACGTCGTTCAGCACCGTCGTCGGGGGATCCGTATCGCGGAACACCTTCGACAGGTGGCATATTTCAATCATGAGACATCACTTCCTTTTTTGAAAACAGAAAAACAAAAGAGGGCTTCCGACGAAGTCCTCTTCATAAACCGATGATGACGGCGAACGAAATTTCCCGGATCAACGCGCAGAAAAGGACTGCATGGCGAACATGCACATTCCCATCATCGCGTACCCGTAGCGGATGTTCATTCCCGTTTCCTTTCCTGTGGTTTTTTCCGAAAAGCGGCGCACCCGCTCCCCGGATGAGTGCAGTATACCACACCCTTCCCTGCCCGTCAACCCTTTTTTACGTTTTCGTGGATTTGCCAAAAAGCGTTCCGCCTGAAAGCGGTTCCTTCCGTCTTTTTTGCCGAACGGACCGCATCTTTCGCATCTTGCGCACGTTTTTCGACCGGTCGCGCATCCGGTCTTTACAAACGGACCGGTTTGTGGTAGTCTACTGGCGAACAAAAAAAGGAGCGAAAACGTATGCGAGTCCGGATCGAACCGCGGGAAGACGGAGACCCGAACGCCGAGGACGAGATCGTCATCCGATGCGCACGGATGGACGACCGCGCCCGCCGGCTGGAAGCCGCCGTCCGGCAGTGCCTCTCGGAGGAAACCGGCATCAGCCTGTTCCGGGAGGATACCGAATTCTTCCTTCCCTGCAAAGAGATTCTGTTCTTCGAGACCGACGGCCGGAAAGTCGTCGCGCACACGGCGGACGATCTCTACTACACGAAAGAGAAGCTGTTCACCCTCGAACAGATGCTTCCGCGCGCCTTTGTCCGGGCTTCCAAATCCTGCATCGTGAACGCTGCGGCGGTCTTCTGCATCCGCAGGAGCCTGACCGGCGTCAGCGAAGTCGGATTCCGAGGGACCGAAAAAACCGCATTCCTGTCCCGCTCCTATTACAAGAACCTGATGGATCATCTGGATGAATTAAGGAGGTACTCCCATGGCTGAAGAAATCGTCAACGGAAGCGTCGAAATCGATTCCGAACACAAAAAAACACAAACCTGGGAACGCGTCTTCTGGGGCATCGTTTTCCTGGCCGCCGCCGTTCTCATTATCCTCTACGCAACCGGCGTCAATCTGGGCGTCGTTGCCGAGATCCCCGTCATCGACCTGATCTTAGGCGTCATACTGGTCGCCTGGATCATCGCACGCCTCGTCAAGGTCGACATCCCCGGCATCTTTCTGCCGCTCGGTCTGCTCTTCTGCATCTTCGAAGACGAGATCGCGGTATGGACCGGAAAGATCGCTCTCGCGGACAAAGCCAATTTTGTACACGGATCAATCCTGAACCACTGGATCGTTCTGCTCATCATTGCGCTGCTGACCGCCGGTACCGCGCTGCTGCTCCGTCCGCTCCGTCAGAAACGGAAAGCGGCGGAAGGCATCAAGAGCAATCACGGCTCTTCCTCCACCGTCTACATCGACTGCCAGGACTTCACGAACCAGACGGTCAAGAACGAAATGGGAAGCACCAACATCTGGTTCTCCAACAAAGAGAACTACGCGGGCGGCGGCGTGCTCGTCGTTCAGAACGAACTCGGCGCCATCATCGTCCACGTCCCGAAGGAATGGCAACTGGCCTGCAACGTCACGAAGGACCTCGGTTCCGTTACGGTCCCGGGCACCGGCACCCCCGGCGGCAAAATGCTGACCATTACGGGCCATTGCGACCTGGGCAGCATCACCGTCCGCGACGACGGCTAAGAAGATGAAGATCACGTTTCTGGGGACCGCGCACGGTATTCCCGAAAAGGACCGCCGCTGTTCTTCCACGCTGCTGGAGATCGAAGGAAATCTGTACGTCGTGGATATGGGTCTGATGACCATCGAGGAGATCCGCCGGCGCGAACTGGACGTCGCGGCCCTCAAGGGCGTCTTTATCACGCATATGCACGGCGACCACGTCAACGGACTGCCGTCCTTAGCAGATCTCCTCTGCTGGTATTTCACCTCGGCCGATCCGGTCATCCTGCTTCCGGCCGAAAAAGGCTGTGAAGCCGTCCGGGCATGGCTGAACGCGCTGGATACCCAGCCGCGTCCCCTGCGGCTGTCCGCATACGGACCCGGCGTCATTTTCGACGACGGCGTGCTGCGCGTCACCGCCTTCAAGACCGGGCACACTCCCACGTCGCACGCTTTCCTGTGCGAAGCGGAAGGAAAGCGGATCCTCTTCACGGGCGACCTGACGCCGTCCGCCGAGGACTTCCCGGCAGATCTGTTCGGAACGCATCTGGATCTGGCCGTCTGCGAAACGGCACACGTGCATCCGGAGACCTATCTGCCCGTCTGGGCGAAACTGTCCGTCGACAATGTGGTCCTGCAGCATGTTCAGCCCCGCAAGGAGCAGGAAGCGATCGAACTGGCCGAGCGGCAGCGGGCGCATCCCCGCGTCACAGTCGGATTCGACGGGATGGA
>JAGACN010000009.1 GCA_017614095.1 Clostridia bacterium
GTCCGGATAGAATACTTTCTCGCTTGTCTTCGCATTTGTCCATTCCATGAGCGGTCTTCCTCCGTATGATCGTTTGTTGGTCTTTCGCAAGAAAAAGGCAGGTCGACCGACCGCCGTCTGCCTTTTGCCGTTTCCTATTTTTTCGTCCGGATGACGCAGTCGCTCTCCGGTTTCCGGTGCTCGTCGAGGATGATCTCCCCGATGGAATCCGCGGAAATGGATCCGTGGATGGGATTCTTGATGCTGACGATGTCGCCGAGGATCGCGGCGTCGAGAGTGCAGTATTCGAAAGCCAGGTCGCATCCTTCCATCGTGCATTCCTCCAATACGAGGTTCTCGCAATAGCACAGCGGCTGCGTCCCGGTGATCTTGCAACGGACCAGACGCAGATTCTTCGCGTACCAGCCGAGATATTCCCCGTTGATGACGCAGTCCGTAACGGTCAGATCCTCCGAATGCCAGAAGGCGTCCTTCGTGTTCAGCACGCAGTCGCGGATCTCACCGCCCTTCACGTACTGGAAGGAATATTTGCCCGTCATCGTCGTGTCGCGCATATGCACGTTCCGCGCGCCGAACAGGAAGTATTCCGATTCGATGCGCGAATTCCCGCCGATGGTCACGTTCCGGCAGTTCCAGCCGAATTCGGCGCTCACGATGTCGCATCCGGTCAGCACGACGTCGGAACATTCGCGGAACGCCTTGACGCCGTGGATACGGGTCTTGGCCACCCGCACGCCGCGGTCGTACCAGAAAGGGGCGCGGCAGGTCTCGGTCAGACGCGAATTCAGAACGGTCAGACCGTCGTTGTGCCAGAAGGGATACCGGAGCGCGAAGAAGCTCCCGCTGACGGTGCAGTTCCGGCTCTCCTTCAATGCGGACTCGCCGTCCGCCGGTCCTTCGAAACGGCAGTTTTCCACCGTCAGGTTTTCGGATCCGTACAGCGCGCGTTCCTCGTCCGTGGTCAGCCCGGATACGGTGCGGGGCGGCTGAGCCGCCGCTTTGGCTTTCGCCGTCTTGCAGTTTTTCGCCATGGGTCAGTGTCCTTCCAAAAAGCAAAGCAAAGGGGGTTCTTAAGTAAAATTATACGGCGTATCGTCCGGCGTCCGGCCGTCGCCGGCCGGCGGCGCAGTCCCGTTCTTCCGGTTCCGTCCGCCCAGCGTGCAGACCAGCACGACAATCAGGATGGTCACGCATGTCGAGAGGACCGCCAGAAGCGGAACGGCCGACTGGTATGCGGAAACGGCCGACACGATCATCATCAGGTCCGTCGCGACGAGCGAGACGCTGCCCGCGATGACGGCGATCAGCATGCCCGGGTTCCGGAACATCGCCCGGTTGGAATGCTCCTCGGCGGACGCGGTCAGCTTGAAGAGATCCTTCTTCCGGATGCAGAAGAGGACGACCAGTCCGACGACGGTCAGCCCCGCCAGCAGGTAATACGTGAAGAACTCGCCGATGTCGATATCGAAATACAGAAGGAACTCGGGTATGGAAGCCGTCAGGTTGATGATGAAATGCAGTACCATCGTATAGAGGATGTTGCCCGTTTTCAGATAGACGGCCGCGAACAGCAGCCCGAGCAGGAACGCCAGCGTGAACTGCCCGCTGTTGCCGTGGACCAGGCCGAACAGCAGCGCCGTCACCAGCGCGGCGCATTTTTCGCCGTACGGATGCAGCACGTTCAGCAGGGTCTTGCGGAATATGAGCTCCTCCAGGACCGGCGCGCCGAACACCGCGTACAGCAGCGGCAAAAGCGACAACAGGATCCCTTTGCCGGGCTCGGGCGTCATATAGGACGCGTCGCCGATCGGATAGCCCAGGAATTCGATGAAGTTGCCCGCATAAACGCCGACGCCCCACAGGCCGTACGCCGCCAGGATGACCAGCAGGAACAGCGGGGCCGACAGCGGCTGCTTCTTGACGGGCGTACACGAGCGGTATCTCAGCACCTTCCTTATGATCGGAATGGAGACCCCGAACCCGATGCCGGCGCCCAGTACGGACAGCAGTTCGAGCCAGTTCTGGAGGGATCCGTTGAGCAGATTGCGGATGCCCTGGATGAGATCGGGGACCGGTCCCGTCTCCGAAAGTCCCTGATACCATTCCCAAAATTCCGGCACCAGGAAAAACAGGAAGGCCGCCGCCAGCAAAAGGACGGTGACGACCGACGCGACGCCGTAGCACACGAGAACGGACAGGCCCGCGCGGCTGTAGGCTGACCGCATCGGCATGCGGGCGCAGGACCGGACGGACACGTCGACCGGACCGTATGGCGCTCCCTCGCCGGGAGCCCTGAAATCGTAAAAATCGTCCATAAAAAACCCTCAAAACCTACTGGCGGTCAAAATACGCTTTCCCGCCGGAGGGCAGAAAATACGTGCGGATATATCCCTTCGTGGAAACGACGACGAACTCGTTCGTCTCCTCGACGTAATAGACGTCGTCCCCGTCCTCGGCCTCCAGCTTGTGCAAAGCGGCCGGATTGTTCACCACCCGGTTGGCGGCCGCCAGATAGGCCTCGGGGGAATCGAATCCCATCTCGATGCCGTGCTTCGTATAATGGTCCTGCAAAAGCTTCTTGCTGGCGAACGTCAGCGAGACCTCCTCCCGGGATTCCGCCGCGGGAGTGACTTCGGAAACGGGCTCGGAAGCGGGTTCCGAAACGGACTGCGGCGAAGAGACCTGTTCCGCGGGCGCGGACGTCCCGGCGGACGGTTCGACGGTCGGAAGCGCCTCGTAGGACGACTCGAGCATGGACTGGAGCCGCGCGCAGGAGACCGGCAACGCGATCAGCGCAAGGACGAACAGCAGCGCCAGAAGGGTCTTCGGGACGGACAGGCCGCCTTTGTTCTGTTTATTCATCGCCTTCATAGACTCTACTCGATTCCGTGCAGTTCGCTCTTTTTCGGAGCGCGCACATACGGCAGAAGGTCCTCGCGAGAAGCCCCGCACAGGCGGAACTGTTCCCGGGCCTCGTTCAGGCTGATGCCGTTTGCGCCGCCGGCCAGTTCCGGATGATCCAGCTGGATCCGGTCGTCCTCCCAGAAGCAGACCGGGCAGATCTCAAAGGTCCCGCCGGCCTTTTCCGGAAGCGTGTAATACCCGCAGCAGGGGCATTTGTATTTCGGCAGGACAAGACGGAAGCGCGGGCGTTTCGACGTATTCTCTCCCATATCGGTTGGCTCCTTTCGGGTAGAACATATGTTCCTATCTGTAAAAATTCCGAGTCCTAAACACTATTATATAGATTTTTTCCGAAAAGAAAAGACCTTTTTTCTTTTTTCGTCCGAAAAGACGCCCGATCGGCTTCAAAATCCTGTCCGGAAGGGGTACATCGTTCTTGACGAACCCGTCCGGGAAGAGTATAATCGAAACAGAAAAAGACCTTTCCGGATACGGAAGGAGCGTGATCCCTTTGATCCAGACCGTCATTCTGGACAGCGTTCAGGGCGTCATGGACCTGATCGCCGACCAGGACCGCAATGAAGACATCAAGCGCATGCGCAGCTCCTATCTCTACCGCGGCTCGTCGAACGCCGCCTACCGGCTGACCACCAGCCTGCGGCTGAACTGCAAGCAGAAGAGCGCCGAACTCGAGCCGTTCATCCTGCGCAGCTTCACCAAGTACGCGAGCATCGAAGATCCGACGCTCAACGATTCCGTCTGGAAGCAGATGATCATCGGACAGCACCACGGTCTGCCCACGCGGCTGCTGGACTGGACCCGGTCTCCGCTGATCGCGATGCATTTCGCGAACGTCGAGTCCACCTTCGACAAACTGAACAAGCGGGACTGTGCTGTCTGGCGCATCGACATGCGCGAGATCAACCGGCTGCTCCCGCCCGCCTATACGGACAAGCTCGGCGTATCCTCCGTCTTCACCGTGGAGGCGCTCACGGCCGTCGCGGACAGCTTGGAGCAGTACGACCGGGACATGGGAAGCGGCTCCTTCGTCAATCTGGAGCCGCCGTCCGTGGATCAGCGGATCATCAACCAGTATTCCTTCTTCTCCGTCATTCCGACGGGGATGACCGACATCGAGCGGTTCCTGGACGAGCAGACCGAGCATACCGTCCGCTACGTCATCAAAAAGGAACTGCGCTGGGACGTCCGGGATCTGCTGGACCAGATGAATATTTCCGAACGCATCCTGACGCCGGGACTGGACGGACTGTCCAGGACCCTCGCGCGCCACTATTTCGTGCAGTGAGACGCATGCACCGTACCGACTGGAGGAATACATTATGGAAGTGAAATTGCGCAATCTGACCAAACAGTTTCCGAGCAAGAACCGCAAAGGCGAGGTCGTCACGGCCGTCGACAACTTCAACATCGACATCCCGGACGGCAAACTGATCGGCCTGCTCGGCCCGTCGGGATGCGGAAAGAGCACGGTCCTGAACCTGATCAGCGGACTGCTGCCCCCGACGGAGGGACAGGTCCTGTTCGGAGACGAGGACATGACCAACGTGCCGCCCGAAAAGCGCGGCGTCGGTCTGGTCTTCCAGAACTACGCGCTGTATCCCCATCTGACCGTTCTCAAGAACATCCTGTTCCCGCTGCAGAATCTGAAGGGCAAAGACAAGCTCACCAAAGAGCAGATGCTGGAAAAAGCGGAGGCCGCCATGCGGCTGGTGCAGATCGGCGACTACCGGAACCGGAAGCCCGGCGAACTGTCCGGCGGTCAGCAGCAGCGCGTCGCCATCGCACGCGCGCTGGTCAAGATGCCCCAGGTGCTCCTGCTGGACGAACCGCTGTCCAATCTGGACGCGCGGCTCCGCCTGCAGACCCGCGAGGAGATCAAGAAGGTTCAGAACACGACCGGCATCACGACCATTTTCGTCACGCACGACCAGGAGGAGGCGATGAGCATCTCGGATATGATCATCGTCATGAAGGACGGCTCCCTCCGTCAGTACGGGCATCCGCAGGAGGTCTACGACGATCCGAATTCCCTGTTCGTCGCCAAGTTCCTCGGAACGCCGCCCATCAACGTCTTCAACGGGGCCGTGCGCGGCGGCATGCTGTATCTGGCGGACGATCCGGTCCTGCCCGTTCCGGGCGTTGCGGACGCGGACGTCTTCGTCGGCATCCGTCCGGAAGGTTTCCTGCCGGACGCCGAAGGCCCCATGAAGTGCGCGCTTCGCAGCATCGAAGTGCTCGGACGGGACACCAGCGTGGTCTCCGCCCACCCGGCGGCGCAGACGGAGACCATCCGGTCCATCGTTTCCGCCAAGAACCGGAGCGGGCTCGTCTCGGACGAAGTCCGGTTCTCTCTGGATCCCGAAAAGGTATTTCTGTTCCGGACGGACAACGAGGAGCGCATCCGCGTGAATCCGGCCGTAAAGGAGGAGGCGTAGGCCATGGGATGGAAGACCAATTCCTGGAAAGCCTGGCTGTATCTGCTTCCCGCCGTGCTCTTTCTCGGCTTCTTCATGATCTATCCGCTCGTGGACGTTCTGATCTATTCGTTCGAGGAAGGCTACAACTCAGCCTCCCAGTCCATGATCGGCGTCGGGCTTTACAATTATTCGTACGTGCTCCACGACCCCTATTTCCTGCAGGCGGTCAAAAACACCTTCCTGCTGGTGATCATCACGGTGCCGCTGTCCACGGGACTTGCGCTGCTCATTTCGGTCGGCCTCAGTTCCATCCAGAAGCTGCGGAACCTCTTTCAGACCATCTATTTCCTCCCCTACGTCACGAACACGCTGGCGGTCGGTCTGGTCTTCATGATCCTGTTCAAGAAGACCAACCACACGATCGGACTGGTCAACGTCCTGCTCGGCTGGTTCGGCGTCGCGCCGATCGATTTCATCACCGGCCCCTACTGGGCAAAGATGTTCGTGCTCTGCTTCTACACCATCTGGGTAGTGCTTCCCTACAAGATCCTCATCCTGACCAGTTCCCTCGCCTCGGTCAACCCGGTCTACTACAACGCGGCGAAGATGGACGGCACCTCCCGCTTCCGCACCTTCATGCGGATCACGCTCCCGATGATCTCGCCGATGATCTTTTATCTGGTCATCACCGGATTCATCGGCGCGTTCAAGGCCTACAGCGACGAGGTGGCCCTGTTCGGCACGAACCTGAACGCCGCCGGGATGAACACCATCGTGGGCTATGTGTATGACATGCTGTACGGGGACAGCGGCGGATATCCGAGCTATGCGGCGGCGGCCGCGCTGATCCTGTTCGCGATCGTGTTCACGATCACCTATATCAATCTGACGTTCAGTAAGAACAAGGTCCAGTATATGTGAGCAAGGCAGGTGCGACGAGATGATTGA
>JAGACN010000107.1 GCA_017614095.1 Clostridia bacterium
CCCGCCTGGACGAAGTGGAAAATGTTGTCGATGAACAGCAATACGTCCTTGTGGTCCTCGTCGCTGAAATGCTCCGCCATACGCAGTCCGGACAGCGCCACGCGCATCCGGACGCCGGGCGCCTCGTTCATCTGCCCGAAGACCATGGCCGTTTTATCCAGAACGCCGCTCTCCTGCATCTCCAGCCACAGGTCGTTTCCCTCCCTGCTGCGTTCGCCGACGCCGGAGAAGACGGAATAGCCGCCGTGTTCGGTCGCGATGTTGTGGATCAGTTCCTGAATGAGCACCGTCTTGCCGACGCCCGCCCCTCCGAACAGTCCGATCTTTCCGCCCTTCGCATAGGGAGCCAGGAGATCAATGACCTTGATGCCCGTTTCCAGGATCTCCTCCGTCGTCTGCCGGTCCGCGTAGGCCGGCGCCGGGCTGTAGATGCTCTCGCGGCGCGCGCCGGATTCTTCCGTCAGCGGTTTCCCGCCGTCCAGCGGATTGCCCAGTCCGTCGAACATCCGGCCCAGGACGTCCTTTCCGACCGGCACGTCGATGGGCGAGCCGTGCGCCGTCACCTTCAGTCCGCGGTACAGGCCTTCGCTCGCTCCGAGCATGATGCACCGGACGATCCCGCCGCGCAGATGCTGCGCCACTTCCATGACGCGCTCTTTTCCGCCTGCGGCGGGCACGGAGACCGTCAGTTTTTCGCGGATCTTCGGGAGCGTCCCGCTGTCCGGGAAAACGACGTCCACCACCGGGCCCGATACGCCCGCGATCTCGCCGATGTTCTTCTTTTCCGTTTCCGTTCCGGTCATACCGTTAGGCCCTCCCTTTTCTTCCGGCCGTTTTCGTTCCGGCCCGGATCCCGTCTGTTCGCCGCTGTCTTTTTTGCGGCGCAGCGCTTTCGCGCCGGATGTGATTTCCGTGATCTCGCTCGTGATCTCCGACTGCCGCATCCGGTTGTAGGTCAGCCGCAGTCTCCGGAGCATGGCCTCGGCGTTGTCGCCCGCGGAGCTCATCGCCTTCATGCGGGACTCCTGCTCGCTGCAGTAGCTGTCGACCAGAGCGCTGTAGATAAAGCCGGTCAAATAACTTGGAATGATCTCCCGGATCACCGTGTCCGGATCCGGGAAGAACTCCTTCCCGAACGGATTCTCATTTTCTTCCGAGAAGTAGAACCGGCTCTTTTCCAGCGGGAGCACCGTCTTCCGGCGGCATTCGCTCACCCGGCCGGTCTTGTAATCCGTATAGAGGATATCGATCCGGGCGAAATCGCCGCGGTCGAATCCGCTTAACAGTTCAGCGCAGATCTTCTGCGCCTCCCGGATGGTGGGCATGTCCGCCGGATAGAGAAAGGTCTCCTGGATGGGCGTTTTCCGCTGGCGGAAATACTGGCGCCCGTATTCGCCGACCACGAAGAGCAGACTGCCCGGATGCCGGCTCTGCTCGGTCTCCGCCTCGCGGATGACCGTCTGATTGTAGTTGCCTGCCAGTCCCTTGTCCGAGGTGATGACCAGCAGCGCCCGCCGGTAGGGCTCGTCCGGATTGGGCAGACGGAAATAGGGATTCGTGTTTTCCGGCAGGTAGTGCAGCAGCGAGCCGATCTCCTCCCGGAGCGCGTTAAAGTACGGGGCCGTCTTTTCCACCTCGCGTTTCGCGCGGCGCATCTTGACGGACGACGTCATATACATGGCGTCCGTTACCTTTTTCGTTTCGGCAACGCTCGCCATGCGCATTTTGATCTCCGCGCGTCCGGCCATGGCCCTCCCCTTTCCGTTTGTTTCCGATCTATTCTTCGAACGTCCGGGACGCGAAATAGGCGCGCCCGGCCGACAGGATCTTTTCTTTCAATTCGTCCGAATACCGTTTTTCATGTTCGATCCGGAGCGTCAGCGTGCTGTGCATCGTTCCGAACCATGTCAGGAATTCCGTTTTGACTTTTCCGATCTGCTTTTGCGGAACGGGCAGGAAACGCCCGTCCTGCGCGACCATCAGCAGCACCACCTGCTGCCAGAGGGACAGCGGGGACCGGTTGGGCTGACGCAGCAGCTGCATCAGTCCGGCGCCGTAGCGCAACTGCCGTCTGGTCTGGTCGTCCAGATCGCTTCCGAACTGGGAGAAGACCTGCATTTCCCGGTACTGGGCGAGGTCCAGTCGGACGGATCCGACCGCCTTCTTCATGACGTTGGTCTGGGCGGCGCCGCCCACACGCGACACGGACAGACCGACGCTGACCGCCGGCCGCTGTCCCGCGTTGAACAGTTCCCCGTCCAGGAAAATCTGGCCGTCCGTAATGGAGATGATGTTGGTCGGGATGTATGCCGACACGTCGCCCGCCTGCGTTTCCACGATGGGCAGCGCGGTCATGCTGCCGCCCCCGAGTTCGTCCGACAGCTGGGCGGAACGCTCCAGCAGACGGGAATGCAGATAGAAGACGTCGCCGGGATAGGCTTCCCGTCCGGGCGCGCGCTCCAGCAGCAGGCTGATCGTCCGGTAGGCGACCGCGTGCTTGGACAGGTCGTCGTAGATGACCAGCGTGTCCCGGCCGTGATACATGAAATATTCCGCCACCGCGCAGCCCGCGTAGGGAGCGATGTACTGCATGGACGGTGCGTCGCTTGCGGGAGAGGAGACGATGACCGTGTAGTCCATCGCTCCGGCCTGCTTGAGCGTTTCCATCACCTTGGCGACCGTGCTGGCCTTCTGGCTGATGGCGACGTATACGCAGACGACGTTCTTGCCTTTCTGGTTCAGGATGGTATCCAGCGCGATCGACGTTTTTCCGGTCTGCCGGTCGCCGATCAGCAGTTCGCGCTGACCGCGTCCGATCGGGAACATCGCGTCGATGGTCAGGATGCCCGTCTCGAGCGGACGGCCGACCGGTTTCCGCTGCAGGATGCCCGGAGCCGGGCGCTCCAGCGGAAAATATTTTTTCGCGCCGATGGGTTCGCCGCCGTCGATCGGCATGCCGAGCGGATCGATCATGCGGCCCAGGATACGGTTGCTGATCGGGATGCCCGCCGTCCGTCTGGTCCGGACGACGCGGGATCCTTCCACGATATCCGTGCTGTCGCCGAACAGGACGATGCCGGTGCTGCCGTCCGCGCGGATATCCTGCACCATGCCCTTGACCCCGCAGTCGAACAGCACGATCTCGCCGTAGACGACGTCGCGCAGTCCTTCGATGACCGCGACGCTGTCGCCGACCGAGACCACTTCGCCGACCTGCTGATGGCCGGTATTCAAAGCGAATCCGGAAATGTCCTCCCGCAAAAGCGAGATCATCCGGTTCAGGTCGCCCTCCTTGGGCAGGGCCTGCACCGTTTTCCGGAACTGGCGGATACGCCCCAGCGTGCTCCAGTCGTAGTTGTCGTCCCCGACGAAGATGTTGAATCCGTCCACGGCGGCCGGATCCTTGCGGATGACCAGATCGACGTCCGAAACGTCGACGCGGTATTTCTTCGCCATCAGGGCGGCAAGCTTCTCCTGCTGCTCTTGCGTCGGCGGCGTCACGCAGCGGATCTCGACCTGTAGCCGTTCGCGTTCGCGGCCGTTTTCCTCGAAGCCGCTCATGCGCGTTTCTCCTTCTGCTTCGCCGCATTCGCCTGCGCCTGTTCCGCCTGTTTCAGGAACGCGTCATACAGCGCCTGCGTCTGTTCGGGGGTCGCGGTGTCGCCGAGCAGTTTCTGGGCGGCGCCGATGACCAGCTCGCCGATCTCCGTCTGCGCGGAATCCAGGATCTGCTCCTTGCGCTTTTCCGCTTCCTTTTCGGCTTTCGCGACGATGGCGGCCGCTTCCGTTTTGGAGGACTCGATATACGCCTTGGCCGCGTCCGCGGCCTCCTGCTCGGTCTTCAGACGGGTCTCGGCCATTTCCGCTTCGAAAGCCGCGGCTTTCTCCTCCAGTTCCGCCTGAAGGCGCGCGTTCTCCTCCGCCTGTTTCCGGTTGGCTTCCTCGCGGTCCTCGAACTGTTTCTGCCGTTCCGTCATGAATTTCTTGATCGGATGGAACAGGATCAAAGCGAGTCCGCCCGCCAGAATGACGAAGTTCAGCATATGCAGAAGCACCTGCACGAAATCAATATTCAACGGCATAGATGCACCTCATTTCCGCTTCCGCCGGTTCCGCCTTCCGTCGGCGGGACCTGCAGAAGCCCGTGTTTCGTGTGCGGCAGTGATTCCGCGGGATCAGAGAACGAAAATGATCAGGATCGCGACGATCAGACCGTAAATGATCGCGGTCTCGATAAAGACCAGACCCAGCATCATCGCGGAGTTGATCTTTCCGGCGGCTTCCGGCTGGCGGGCCATGCTTTCCGCGCTCTTGGCGATGGCGATGCCCATGCCGAGCGCGCCGGCCGCGGCGGCCAGTTCGACCGCGATGGCGGCCGCGATCGCCTTGGCGCTGGTCGCGTCGTCTTTCACTTCAACGTTCACCGTGCCGTCCGTTGCCGTTTCCGCACTCGCGACGGCGGTCAGCAGCATGCCGGTGAGCAGCAGCGTGAGGCAGATCAGCAGTATACGCATTCCTTTGTTTTTCATCATTGTATTTCCTCGCTTTCGGTTATCTCTTTCTCGTTTTCCTGTTTGCGGCCTTTGGACCGCTTTTCCTTCTTTTTGGGGGGCTCCACCGCTTCGCCGTAGAAGATGGAGACCAGCGTCGTCAGCACGTACGCCTGGATCAGCGCGTGCAGCAATGTGAAAAGCACGCCGACGATGACCGGGACGACGAAACTCAATGCCAGGTAGTAGTAGACCAGCTCGGTCACCAGCAGTCCGCTGAGCAGCGCGCCGAACAGACGGAAGCTCATGGAGATCGGCAGGGAGAAATCCTTTAAGACGCGCAGCGCGCCTTTCGGGCCGTTGACGAACAGACCGGCCAAAAGGATGATCAGGAAGGACAGGATGCCCATCGCCAGCGCTCCGTTGATGTCCGCCAGCGGAGCCGGGAGCGGGATGGATCTTCCTTCCGTCGTCAGCACCTGGACGCCGAACAGCTCGAACAGCGTTCCGAAGAAGATATACAATCCGGCGCCGAAGATGTATGCGGAGACGAACCCGCTGCGGTGGGGGCTTCCGTTCTTCCCCATATCCGAGAAGAACGAGACCGCCTTCTCCAGTACGGCCTGGAACCGGCCCGGGACCGTCTTGAACCGCGGAACGGCGATCAGACGGATGAGCAGCGCAGCGATCAGCAGCACGCCGGTCACGATGAATCCGGATATCAGCGCCGGGTTCACCTCCAGTCCGAACAGGGAGACGCGGTTCTTTTCGTGCAGCACGCCGTCCTTCATGACCTCGCGGATGCTCTCCTCCTCCCCGCCGGACGGCAGTCCGACGATGAAGATCGCCGCGAGGATCAGAACGATCAGCGCCAGCCATACGATCAGGAGCGTTTTACGCGCCTTTGGCCATTTGTTCTCCAAATTCCGATCCCTTCCTTTCGGGGCGCGGCCGGGTTTCCCGTCCGCCCGCATATCTTTTTGCCAGTTTACCACTTTTTAAAAAGAAAATCAATATATAGAAGAGAGAATCTATTGCGTTCAGGCAGATATTGTGGTATACTCCGGGCAAAGAAAAGCCGCGCGAGACGCGGAAAGGAGTTTCTTTATGAAAAAAACGGTCGCCTTATGCCTGACCGCCGCGCTTCTGCTGGCGTTTGCCTGCTCCTGCTCTCTGTCCGGTGGCGGAAAGCAGTCCTCCGCGTTCGAACTCGATCTGCACATCTACGAGAACCGGATGGAGTTTTCCATTCCGACCTCCAAACTGGACGGGTTCGCCGGCGTGACGGACGCCGGACTGGCCGTCGAGTCGCAGGCCGCGAAGGACGCCGGGACGGAGTACGCCGTCGAACGGTTTCTGGATATCGCCGTTCAGCCGGACCTTCAGGCGGACTATGCCGCGGAAGAAGGCGTTTTCCGCGTCACCCTTTCCGGCACGCCGGAGGAGATCAGCCGCGTTCTGTTCGAGATCAAGCAGAGCGACTATCCGTATACCCTGATCTGCTCCATCACCTACCGCATCACGCACGGCGCGAAGCGGGACGCCATCGCCGTCACCTGCGCGGCGGGCACTTTCGACCGCCAGCCGTTCGCTCAGGAGGCGCTTGTCAGCCTCAAACCGGTCGACCACCGCTCTTGACCGAAAAAACCGGTGTAAATCCGCATTTCCGGCCGGAAAAATCGGCATAAAACCCTTGACAGCCGGCGCGCCGGTGTGGTATAGTGAGCAACAAGAAACAGGAAAGAATAAGGATCCGTCATGAAACAGATCGCCCGCACCGCATACTGGTATAACTGGTACGGCTTTACCGGAACTGTCCGGTAGGGTTTCTTTGCGGTGCGTCCATTTATGACAAAAACCCTCTGTTCATAAATTCGGTGCGAAGCAGAAACCCTGCGCCGCACCTTTTCTTTTGGCCTATCCCTCACATCACCCGCCTGCAGGCAGAAAGCGTGATCGTATGATCGTCGTATTGAAATCAAACGTCCCGGAAGAGAAAAAGCAGCAATTGACCGACTGGCTGAAGGAACAGGGCCTCGGCGTTCACGTGTCGACCGGTTCCTACCACACCGTCCTCGGACTCATCGGGGACACCAGCCGCGTGGACATGGATCTGATCGCGAGCCTGGACATCGTGGATTCCGTCAAGCGCGTTTCCGAGACCTTCAAATGCTGCTCGCGGATGTTCCATCCGGAGAACACCGAGATCGCCGTCGGAGACGCCCGCATCGGCAACGGCAGCTTCGCGCTGATCGCAGGACCCTGCTCAGTGGAATCCGAAGAGCAGATCGTCGCCGTCGCGAAAGCCGTAAAGACGTCCGGCGCGTCCATGCTCCGGGGCGGCGCGTTCAAGCCCCGCACCTCTCCCTACGATTTCCAGGGACTGCACGAACGCGGACTGGAACTGCTGAAGACCGCGCGCAGGGAGACCGGGCTTCCCGTCGTATCGGAGATCATGAGCAGCGCGGACCTGCCGCTCTTCGAAGAGATCGACGTCCTGCAGGTCGGGGCGCGGAACATGCAGAACTTCGACCTGTTGAAAGAACTCGGCCATTGCGGAAAGCCCGTCCCGCTGAAGCGCGGGCTGGCCAATACGCTCAAGGAACTGCTGATGAGCGCCGAATACATCCTGGCGAACGGGAACGAACAGGTCATCCTGTGCGAACGCGGCATCCGCACCTTCGGGGATTATCTCCGGAACACGCTGGATCTGTCCGCCGTCCCGATGCTGCACGAACTGACGCACCTGCCCGTCGTGGTGGACCCGAGCCACGCGACCGGCATGGCGAGAATGGTCCCGCCGATGGCGCTGGCCGCAGCCGCATGCGGCGCGGACGGCCTGCTGATCGAAGTGCACAACGATCCGCTGCACGCGCTCTGCGACGGCGCGCAGTCTTTGCGGCCGGACGAATTCGATGCGCTCGCGAAAAAGATCCGTGACGTCCGCGAGGTCCTGTCATGACGATCGGGATCGTCGGGCTGGGTCTGATCGGCGGTTCGTTCGCAAAAGCCTACAGCGCCGCGGGACATACGGTCCTGGCGGCGGATATCGACCCGTCCGTGGAAGGCTACGCGCTCTTGAGCGGCATCGCTTCCGCTCCGCTGCGTCCGGACCGGTTCGGGGAATGCGACCTGATCCTGCTGTGCGTCTACGTCCGGGAAGCCGTCCGTTTTCTGGAGGAGAACGGCAGCCGGATCCCGGAAGACGTCCTGGTCATGGACTGCTGCGGCACCAAGCGCACGGTCGTGAAGGCGGGCATGGCAGCCGCCGAACGGTACGGATTCACCTACGTCGGCGGACATCCGATGGCCGGGAAACAGTTTTCCGGCATCAAATACGCGAGCGCGGACCTCTTCCGCGGAGCGCCGATGGTCCTCGTGCCGCCCCGATACGACGACATCCGGCTGCTGGACCGCGTACGGGAGCTGCTTGAACCCGCCGGATTCGGACGGTTCACGGTGGCCACGGCGGACGAGCACGACCGGAAGATCGCGTTCACGTCGCAGCTGGCGCACGTCGTGTCCAGCGCGTACGTCAAAAGTCCGTCCGCTTCCGGAAGCAAGGGCCTGTCCGCCGGAAGCTACAGAGATATGACGCGGGTCGCCCGGATGAACGCGGACATGTGGACGGACCTGTTTCTGGAAAACAAGGATTATCTGACGGATGAGATCGACAGCCTGATCGAACAGCTGTCCGCCTACCGGGAAGCGCTGGAAAACGGCTCCGCCGAACAGCTCCGGCTGCTGATCGAGGAAGGGACCCGTCTGAAAAAGGAGCTGGAACGATGACGACAACCCGCATACGCGCGTCCAGAGAATACGACGTCCTGGTCGGAGCCGGCATCCTCCGGTCCGTACCGGAATGCTTCCGCGCCGTCCCGTCCCTGCGAAGCCGGGAAGACGGCTCGGCAGCCGCCTTCATCGTATCCGACGACCGGGTGTTTCCGCTGTACGGGGAAGCGCTGACCGGATCGCTGACCGGCGCGGGCTACCGCGTGAGCAGCTTCGTGTTTCCCCGCGGCGAAGAACAGAAAAATCTGTCCACCTACGGACGGCTGATGGAAGCCGTCTGCCGCGCGGATCTGACGCGCGCGGACTTCCTGATCGCGCTGGGCGGAGGCGTGACCGGCGACCTGACCGGATTCGCCGCGGCCACCTACCGGCGCGGGATCCCGTTCGTGCAGATCCCGACCACGCTGCTCGCGGCCGTGGACGCATCCGTCGGCGGAAAGACGGGCGTCGACCTCCCGTCCGGGAAAAACCAGGCGGGCTGCTTCTGGCAGCCGGATCTGGTCCTGTGCGACACGGATACCTTCCGGACGCTGCCGGAAAACGAATACCGGAACGGCTGCGCGGAGATCGTCAAATACGCGATGCTGGACGGCGAAGACTTCTTCCGCAAACTCGAAAAGGATCCGGACGCGGCCCGCACCGAAGAAACCGTCACGGCCTGCGTACGGAAAAAACAGTTCTACGTCGAACAAGACGAACGGGACACCGGGTCCAGGCAGATGCTCAATTTCGGGCACACGCTCGGACACGCCCTGGAACTGCTCAGCGGATTCAAGATCCCGCACGGCGAAGCGGTCGCCGTCGGGATGGCGGTCCTGACGCGCGCCGCCGCGGCACGCGGCCTGTGCCCGTCCGGAACGGACGAACGGCTGACCGCCCTCTTAAACCGGTACGGACTGCCGACCGAAACCGCCTTTTCCGCATCCGAACTGGCCAAGGCGGCGCAGACGGACAAAAAAGCAAGCGGCGACACGCTCACGCTCATCCTTCCGTCCGGCATCGGCGCATGCGTCCCTAAACAGGTCCCGAAGGCCGAACTGGCCGGCTGGTTCCGTTCGGGAGGCTGCGCATGACGAAACAGATCAAACCCGGCACGCGCAGCGGCTCCTGCCGCCCGCCCGTTTCCAAATCCGACGCGCACCGGCGGCTGTTGAGCGCGGCGCTTTCGGGTTCCTGCGGCGTCCTCCTGGACGAAACGCCCGCCGACGACCTGCTGGCCACGGTACGCTGCCTGCGCGCCCTCGGCGCGGACATCCGCGAAACGGCGGACGAAAACGGCCGTATCTTCCTGCGAATGGAAAAAAAGCCGGAAACCGCGTCGGGATCCACGGCCGAACTCCTTTGCGGCGAAAGCGGGACCACCTTCCGCTTCCTGCTGCCGGTCGCCGCGGCGCTCGGGATCCATACTCTTTTCCGTCTGGACGGACGGCTGCCCGACAGGCCGGTCGGCGAACTGGCCGCGACGCTGGAAGCGAACGGGGCCGTCATTCAAAAAAACGGTCCGGAGGTCTTCCTTTCCGGACGTCTTCGGCCCGGCGTCTACGCCGTACCGGGCAACATCTCTTCCCAGTTCGTATCCGGATTGCTCTTCGCGCTCCCGCTGCTGGACGGCGAAAGCGTCCTGTCGGTCGACGGAGAACCGGTCTCCGCACCCTATATTGCCCTGACCGAACAAACCCTTTCGGATTGCGGTATCCGCCGGGAGACCGAACGGACGGGGTCCGCATGGTCGTATAAGATCCCGGGAAACCAGATCTACCGCGCGCCGGGGACCGTCCGCCCGGAAGCGGACTGGTCCGGAGCGGCCCCCTTCTTATGCATGGGCGCCTGCTCGGATACCGGCATCCTCGCGGAAGGACTGAATGAAAACAGCCTGCAGGGCGACAAAGCGATCCTGCCCCTGCTGCAGGCGTTCGGAACGCTTGCCTGCCTTGAACCGGACGGCATCCGCGTTCGCCGCGGCAGACTGACCGCGACGGACATCGACGCGTCGCAGATCCCGGACCTGGTCCCCGTTCTCGCCGCGCTGGCGAGCGGCGCCGACGGGACGACGACCATCCGCCATGCCGAACGTCTCCGTTTGAAAGAATCCGACCGGTTGCAAACGACGGCCGCCATGCTCTCCGCGCTCGGCGCGGACATTTCCGAAACGGAAGACGGGCTCCGGATCACCGGAAAACCCTGCCTGCCCGGCG
>JAGACN010000108.1 GCA_017614095.1 Clostridia bacterium
GGAGAGTCAGAAGATCGCGGACGGTATCCGGTTCATCAGAGCAAAGGGTCATACAAACGGAAACAGCATCGTGATCGTCGAGGACGATGGTTTGTTCTATATGCTCCACGGAGATATAACCTACATGGACGAGGCGCTGTATGAGAACAAGCTCTCGGTGGTGTTCGAAGATCTTCCCGCTGCGCGCGAGACGCTTGACTGCGTCCGCGAATTCGTCCGCAATCATCCGACGGTCTACTGCGGAACGCACACCCCGCAGGGCTATGAAAACCTTGAAGCAAAGCGCGTGATCGATCTTGACGATCCGGTCCCGACCGTTCTTGCCGAGGTCGATTTCAGCGCACAAAAGGCCAGCGGAAAATACGTATGCTCGGTCTGCGGCTATGTCTACGATCCCGCCGAGCACGACGGCGTTGCGTTTGAAGACCTCCCCGACGACTGGAGATGTCCCCGTTGCAAACAGCCGAAAGAAAAATTCAATAAGGCCTGACGTTTCCGGCAGCTTCGGTTTTTCGAGGCGGCCCGATCAGTACCGACTCGCCCTGCGGACGTAACTCCGCAGGGTCTCTTTTTCCAAAGACAGCCCGCCGCCAAAAAAAGATCCGTAATCGGCGGAAAAGGACTTGAGAAAAACGAACGGAGCGGTTATACTGGTATCTAGAAAAAACAACACAGGACGGTCTGCTTATGGGTTTCTTCTTTCGTTCGTTCTTCGGTCTGCTCGTAGCAGCCGCCCTTTTGGTCGGAACCGGGCTCTTTTTCCTGATGAAAGCCGTCTGGAACCACTTCCTGCCGGCATCCGTGGTACACCGGAAACGGTGGCGGATCCTGGGCGGTCTTCTGTCAGCGGCCGCTTTGCTCGGCATCGGGTTCCTGTTCTGGCGTGACCTGCTCATCTTCGTTGCCTATCTCCCCTTCCTCGCAGGACTGCTGGAACTGGTTTTCCGGCTGATCCGAAGGATCCTGAAGAACCGCAGACCGTTCGGACAGCGGATGGAACGCTTCCTGTCATTCTGCGGAAAGATCTGGCGCTCCCGGCTGCTGCCGTTCGCCCTTTCCGCACTCATCGTCCTGCTCGGCGCCGTCAATCTGGCAAACCCCCGGACGACGGCCTACGAACTGACCGCCACTTCCCCGTCCGCCGGGTCGCTGAACGCTCTTCCGGACGGAAAACTGACCGTGTATTTCCTGTCGGACATCCACGTCGGCACCATCCAGAATCCGGAATCCGTGCACCGCTACCTGCAGGCCATCGCGGCGGAAAAGCCCGACCTGCTCCTGCTGGGCGGAGACCTGACGGACGAATCCTCATCCAAAGAGGACATGCTCTCCCTGTTCGAATGGATCGGGCAGATCCAGACGACCTACGGCATCTATGCAGTCGACGGAAACCACGACCGCCAGAAATACGCGTCGGACGGGTCCAGGACCTTCTCCTCCGCCGAATACGCCTCCGCCATGGAAGCCAACGGCATCCGGCTGCTCTCCGATGAATGCGTCGAAACGGACGCCTTCCGGATCATCGGCCGGAAAGACGCGTCCGATTCCTCCAGAAAAGCCGGAAACAGCATCCTGACGGACGAACAGCGCGCAGATCCGAAATACACCATCCTGCTGGATCATCAGCCGAACGGCGGGACGGCGGAAGACTGGTCGGACGCCGATCTGGTCCTTTGCGGCCATACGCACGGCGGGCAGGTCTTCCCCGCCGGACTGCTCATCGAACTGTTCGGCTACAACGCCGGCCTGTACAAAGACGGCGACCGCACGCTGATCGTTTCCACCGGCGTCGCCGGCTGGGGATTCAAGACCAAGACCCAGGGCCGCGCCGAAGGCGTCAAAATCGTTCTTTCCCGTGCACAATAAACCAAAAATAACATTCGTGAGGCATACCATGCGACTCTACCGTTTATCCGTTCCGAAAGTTCTTCTTTTCTGCCTGCTGCTTTGCGGGCTGTGCCTGACCCTGTTTGCCGGCTGTGAAACGGCTCCGCAGACGCAAAACTCCGAAGGAGGCGAGACCATGCCCGAATCCGCCCTTCCATCCGCCGAACCGTCCGAACCGGAAGAAGACCGTCCGGTCGTTTTCCGCATGGCCGTCGCTTCCGACGTGCATATGTCGTCCGCTTCCGACGAGACCGCCGGACGGCTGCGCAAGCTGTTTTCCTCCGCGTACGCCTACGCCGAGGGCCAGGACTACGCAAAGCTCGACGCGGCCGTTTTCGTCGGCGACGTCACGAACTACGGACTGGCATCCGAATGGAACGCCTTCCTGTCCGTCTCGGACCAGGCCATGAAAGACGAAACGGTCCGGATCGCCGTGATGGGCAACCACGAATACTACAACGGCAAAAAGGCCGTCTACACGTCCGTCGTGAACCCCGAAACGAACATCCACAAGGTCGTGAACGGATTCCATCTGATCGCGCTGTCCCCGGACGGCGACAACGAATACAACGCCGAAACGCTCGCCTTTTTGAAGAACGCTCTGGAGGAAGCCGCCGAAGACGGGCCGGACAAGCCTCTTTTCGTCTTCCAGCACCATCATATCCGGAACACCGTCTACGTCTCCGCCGAATGGAGCGCGGACGATTCCGCCAAGCTGAACGCCATCCTCAAGAACTATCCGCAGGTCATCGATTTCTCCGGCCATTCGCACGCGCCGATCAACCACCCGGAGAGCGTCTGCCAGTCGGACTACACCTGCGTCGGGACCGGCACCCTTGCCTATTTCGAGCTGCTGTCCGGCATGACCGGCGGCACCATCCCGTCCGACGCGGGCCAGGCGGCCCAGTACTGGATCGTCGAAGTGACCGACGACGGCAAAACGACGCTTCTACCCTATGATCTGCTGACGGACGGCTTCTTCCGCACCCCGTCCACGCTGGACGGCGACGCGCAACTGGTCTATACGGTCGACCCGTCCGCCGGCAAGGAAGGATTCCTGTATACTTTGGACCGGCGGAAAGCCGCTTCGGACAGACCCGCATTCCCGTCCGGCGCCGAGCTGGTCCTGTCGGACGTCTACGAGCAGGGCGTGACCCTGACCTTCCCGCAGGCCGGCGACGGCGACTGCATCTACAGCTACCGCGCCGAATGCGTTTCCGCGGACGGACAGAAAGTCGTCTTCTCCCGCTTCGCCCCGTTCTACATCCAGCCATTGGCCGATACGGTCGCGTGCGACGTGTCCGGCTGCAGACCGGGCACGGACTATACCGTTTCCGTCTATCCGGTGGACTGCTACGGCAACGAGGGCGACCCGCTGACCGGCGCCTTCCGGACGGAAGAGAAAGCGCCGTCCGCGTACGTGACCTCCGTCCCCGTCCTGTTCGAAGGCACCTGCGCGAACTTCGACCATCTGACGGAACTGACCCAGAGCGACCGGACCCCGGCCTACGGCGGCGCGCCGAACGGCGACGTGTTCGCCGGCGACTGGGCCTCCGCGGCGAAGAGCTCCGGCGGCCGCGCGCAATTGAAGGCGTCCGGCGGCTATCTGGACACGCCCTGCCTCGAAGTCTGGGCGCTGCTCAGCCAGAACCAGGGACTCTATCTGCTCCCGAACAGCGAAAACCAGTTCTCGACGCAATTCAAGGACCCGCAGTATCTGCGCGTCTGGGCGGACTTTACCGACGTCGAGTTCCGCAAAGCGAACTTCGGCCTCGTCGCCCCCGACAACTGCCTGTATACGACGGACGAAAAGGACTATACGCCGGACCTCTACTTCTGGTATCTGCCGGAAGGCGGCACCGAATGGGTCCGCTATGCGCACGGCGAAGACGGCTGCTTCGGGACCGACCAGGGCTCCCCCGTCAACGGGCTGAAGGGCTGGTTCGCCTTCCCGCTTTCGGATTTCGGCTACCGGACCGGCACCGGTTCCGGCTCCCCGCGCGTCACCGGCAGCTTCCCGGGCAGCGAGATCGCCGGCATCTACCTCTTCTGGGACTACGACAAAACGGTCCCGGGAAAATACGACCAGAAGACCTTCCGGCTGGACGAGTTCCAGCTGGTGAACGACTATACCGTTTTCGAGGAATACCAAGGAGCAAACGGATGAACGGATTCTCGCCTTTCGTTCCGGCGACCGCCGACGCGGCCGCGTGCCAGACCTATTTCATCCGGAGTGCAGAAGAGAAAGACGGACCGGTCACCGGCCGCGCCTTCTTCCGCCTGTCCCGTCAGACGGCAGGAGACCGCACCTTCCGGCTGTGGTTCTCCAACGCGCTGGATTCCACCTACGGACCCGGACAGAATGTCCTCGCCAACGCCTTCTGCGAGGAATGGGACATCGTTTCAGCTTCCGTCCGGCTGGCAAAGGACCCCGTCCGCGACGCGGAAACGGCTCTATCGGCAAACCCGGAAAAAGCCGTGCAGCTGACCTTCGGCGGTTCTCCCTCCTTCCACGCGGAACCCGGCATGGTCTTCGCGTGCGATCCGTTCACGCTGCCTTCAGATAATGAACAAATGTTCGTGTTCGACATGACCTTCCGCGGCCACATCCTGCCCTGTCATCCGGAAACGCTGCTGCCGGTTTTGCGTAAAGAAAACGGGACCTGGGTCCCGGACGCGCGCATGCCGCTGCCCGTACTGATCGGCGAA
>JAGACN010000010.1 GCA_017614095.1 Clostridia bacterium
CAAGCCGTATATGGAAAAGGAAACGCTGTACTGCGTGGATCCGGACATGCATACCGTCCGCGCCCGCTATTCCATCTCCACGCCCTACGGATTCGAAGCGCGGGGCAACGGGGAATACATGCTGTCGCTGATCAACGGCAAAAACGGGAACCAGTACGGCATGGCCTTCAAGGCGACCGCCGGACAGCTGGACCGCCTGAACGGCAAGCTGCTGCGCCCGTATACCGAACCCGCCATCCTGGAGATGGTCGAGGAGATCGTTTCCCGGTAAAACAGACAATCAAAAAAGACACCTGTTTCCAAAACGGATTCAGGTGCCTTTTGCGTTGGTCCGGATATGGAATTCGTCCTTTTCCCGGTGCCGGGTCCGCCAGATCAGTTCGCCGGATTGTTCGGCCGGGAAGGGTCTGTCCGGGATCTCCAGACGGTAGCGTTCGGATACGTTGATGACGCGCGTCTCTCCGCGCGTCTGCTCGCGGGGGAAGGACGGCAGATACCGCAGATGGGTGTGCCCGTGCAGGAAGAAGGACGGGCGGAATTCGTCGATCAGTTCCACGAACGCCTCGAATCCCGTATGGGCCGGGTCGTCCAGGTCCCCGATCCCTTTCGGAGGGGCGTGCGCGATCACGATGTCGACGCCGCCGCATTTTTTTAAAGCATGACGGACCGAACGTACCCGCCGTTCCATTTCCCGGTCGGTGTACTGGTTTGCTCCCGGCCGGTAGCGCATGCAGCCGCCGAACCCCAGGATCCGGATGCCGTTGTATTCCACCAGATGCCCGTCGATGTTTTCGCATCCGTCGGGCGGATTCCGGTCATAGCCTTCGTCGTGGTTGCCCGGCACGTACAGCAGCCTGCCGCGGCTCATGGTCACCAGAAAGGAGAGATAGGACGCTTTCAGGTCGCCGCATCCCAGGATGAGATCGCAGTCGTCCAGTTTTCCCGGTGTGTAGTAATCCCACAGCGCAGCGCATTCTTCGTCCGAAACGGCCAAGATTCTCATACCGGATCCTCCTCCGTTTCCGGCGGGACCGTAATGATCTGGGCGCCGAATTCGCGGACGAGCGCGCGGGACATGGGAAGCAGTTCCTCATAGGCCGGGATCCGGCCGACGACCGCGTCCGACAGACGGTTCATGCCCAGGATCTCCAAAGAGGAGAGCGGATGGGCGGGGTCGCAGAGCGGCTGCCCGTCCTGCCCGGTCAGCGTTTGCGCGAACGGATCGAACGCGCCTTCCTTTACGGACGCGATGAACGATTCCGCCAGTCTGCGGACGCCGTCCGGGATGAGGTCCGACAGCTGGACGTCGATGACGCCGCTGTCCATGCCCCACCAGTAGTTGACGGCTTCGGACGGATCTTTTTTGTCCAGCGTTCCGTTCAGGACGGAACGGACGATGTTTTCGTACAGATTTCCCCACATCCAGACGGGGGACGCGATCGGGACGGGACGGTCGTCGCCGTCGAGCAGGAACGTGCCGAAACTGCCGTCCTGCATATATGCGACGTCCGCGAGGGGGATGTCCCGGTTGGAAATGATCCGGATGCCTTTTTCCTTCAGCGTCTGCACGCTGTCGCCGGGAAGGCAGCTCCACTCCAGGTGCACGGTCGCGCGGGGGTTGGTCATCCGCACGCCCGCCGCGAACGCGTTGATCGAGGCGACGACGCCGAGGATGGGATAGGAACCGACGTAGCCGACCAGATTGTTGTCGGCCAGCGCGCCGGCGATCAGACCGGTGATGAATTTACCTTCGTACGTCCGGCAGTAATAGCTGCGCACGCTGGAGAGCGGCTGGCAGGCCGAACAGTTGAAAAACTTGACTTTGCCGGCCGAAGCGCCTGCTCCGACGGCCGCCTTCAGCGTCGGGCTCAACAGCAGCGGGGTGGTCGTGAAGACCAGATCCGCGCCGTCCGAGACGGCTTCCGTGATCTTTTCCAACGCTGTTTCCGGATCGTCCGCCCCGAAATAGTTCTTGACGGAGACGCGGTCGCTCAGCGAGGCTGCCATCCGGGCAGCCCCTTCGGCGTGTCCGCGGGTCCAGGTGCTTGTTTCCGGATCCTGCTGGTAGACGAACGCGGCGTTCAGATGCCGCGGGAGGGCCGTGATCAGTTTGCCGATGATTCCTTTGTTCTCGTCTTCGTCCGGCAGGGTCTTGACGGTGATCTGCTCCGGGTCCGAAGAGGCCTGCACGTCGCCCCAGAGCGTGGAGAGCGCCTTTTTCAGGTCCGCCATCGTCATGTCGCAGAACTGATCGTAGGGATAGACCTTCAGAAAGAGCAGCAGGGCATCTTCGGGCAGCAGGTCGCTGCCCCGGCCGTTCACGAATTCCAGGAAGCTCCGTTTGAACGCGTGGTAGGAGGACGAAAGGGTGCGGATCTCGTCGTCCGTCCATTTTTCGCCCGGCTTTTTCCCGATTGCCTGGTACAGCTTCGCGTAGTCGCCCGTTTTCTTGAACTGAATATCGTAAAGGCCGGTCGCGCGGTGGAAGGCGACGAACTCGAAATAGGCGGGAACGCGCGGATCGGACAGGTCGCGGGGAAGGATCCTGGACACTTTCGCCGGGATCCCGACCGCGCCGAAGTATTTCAAGACGCTGACGCGCTTGTTGCCTTCCTGAACGTAGAAGTTGCCCAGGTATTCGAAGCATTCGATCGGATCCGTGATGCCGGTGTCCGACAGATGCGCCTGGCAGAGGGCGATCCACTTGGTCGCGAATTCGGTCTCCGGCTCGGCGAGCGGATAGAAGGACGCGGAAAAAATGCCCGTCCGTCCTTTCGTCTTGGTCCCCAGGATGCGGTCTGCGGGGATCTCCTGAACGGGCAGTTCGACGACGGTGCAAAGGGAGATCCGGTCCACGAGTTCGTCTAAGACCGGGAGGAAGGGGTCTTTTCCGGCCGCTTCCAGTTTTTTCTTTTCCTTCTGGCCCAGATGCAGGGCGCGCAGGTATTCTTCGGTTGCGTTTAAAGGCATCATAGCAGAGTTCCCTCTATTTAAGCAGAGATCAGAGTTCCGAAGCGGACGATCTGGTCAACTGAACGGAGAGCAGGATGGAGAGCGCCATCAGTGCAAGAAAGAGGCCGGCAAACAGTGGCATATAGTTCGTCCCGACCCGTTCCGCGATCAGTCCAAACAGCGGCGGGACGAAGGTGGAGCCGACGTAGGCACTGGCCATCTGGATGCCGATGACAGCTTTCGCGTTTTCCTGCCCGAACTGGATAGGCGTATTGTGAATAATGCTTGGGTAGACCGGTGCGCATCCGAATCCGATGACGATGAGACCGGCGATGACGGCGGAGGCCGGAAGATTCGGGATGCACAGCAGGACCGCGCCGGAAACGGCCACGGCGGCGCCCACCAGAATGCGGACGGTATCCTGCAGTTTTGCCGGAAGGAACCCGGCGAGAAAACGGCCTGCCGTCAGCCCGATAAAGAACAGAGAACCGAAAGCCGCGGCCTTCTCGGTGGAGAAGCCGTGAGTCCTGATCAGGTAGGAAGACGCCCACAGCATGCAGGTTGCTTCCGCGGCGCAATAGCAGAAGAAGCCGAAGAGCGCGGGCGGGACGCCGGGAATTCTCAGGGCGCCCCGGATGCCGATGACAGAACCGGACTCTTTGCCGGATCCCGAAACGGCGGCCTGCTTCTTCCACAGCGGCGCCGAAGCCATCACGACCAGGGCGATGCCGAGTTGGATGAACCCGACGGTGCGGTATCCGCTCTGCCATCCTCCGTGCGTCAGCGCTAAACTGACGATGTAGGGGCTGAGAATGGTCCCGACGCCCCAGAAACAGTGCAGCCAGTTCATATGCCGGGCGGAATAATGAGCCGCAACGTAGTGGTTGAGCGACGCGTCGACCGCGCCGGCACCAAGCCCGTACGGAACGGCGCAGATACAGAGGACCCAGAATGCCCCGGCGAACGAAAAGGCAAACATGGCTCCGGACGTCAGCAGAATGCTGACGGTCAGGATGGTCCGGATGCGGAGCCGGCGGATGAGCCGCTCGGAAAAAAGGCTGGACAGAATGGTGCAGCCGGAGGTGATCATGGAAATGATCCCGGCTGCGGAAAGGGAAACGGAAAACGCATCGTACATGGCCGGCCAGGCGCTGCCCAGAACGGAGTCCGGCAGGCCGAGGCTGACGAAAGCCAGATAGATGACGGCGAGCAGCAGAACGGTCATGGGGATCAGGAATGGGTCCGTTTTGCCCAGG
The DNA here is from genome assembly GCA_017614095.1 of Clostridia bacterium. Next base: position 4,209 of record JAGACN010000010.1, read on the forward strand.
CCCACCGGTCCGTCAGGACTGCCCGCTCGACCAGTCCGTCGACGTCGAGTTTGGATTCCTCTTCGCGGACGGCGTCCGGATTCGGACGGGTATTCGGATGCTTCGGCGTAAACAGGACGCAGCAGTCTTCGTACGGCAGGGTGGAGATGTCGAAGGTGCCGATCTGTCTGGCCCGGACGATGATCTCCTCTTTATCCAGTCCGATGCAGGGCCGCAGGACCGGCAGCGTGGCCGGTTCGTTGGTCACGACGATGGACATCATGGTCTGGGAGGCGACCTGGCCGACGGACTCGCCGGTCACGAGCGCGTGACTGCCGGACTTGCGCGCGATGGCCTCCGCGACGCGGATCATGAACCGGCGG
>JAGACN010000109.1 GCA_017614095.1 Clostridia bacterium
AGAACTCTCGATGCGCTCCTTATCCAGGTCGGACATGCGCATGCCCTTGTCCAGCATGGAATTCACCCAGCTGACCAGCTCCTCGCGCGTGACGTCGTCGTAGTAGAGTTCGTACTGGTAGGAACCGTCCGTATTGCCGAGCTGCGTAAAGACCAGTTTCCCGTTCGTCGGGATCTCACTGACGCCGTATTTCGAATAGACGGAATCCGGCCATTTCATTTCCTTCAAGGAACCTGCCGGAACGGACGTGTCGGTCCCTCCGCCGCCGAGCGACAGATCTTCCAGTCCGGGAATGACGTTTGCCAGATTGCAGGACGTCAGGAAAACGGACAGCAGGACCGCGGCAGCGACCAGCACGGAAAGGATAACGTTTTTCTTCATTGGGGCTTTCCTCCTCGCCTTTTTTTTGTTTTGTGAGGTTATTCTACTACAAAAAACGGTTTTTGTCAAGTGAATGAATCTCCGGTGCGATCGCAAAAAGGCAAAAAATGCTTGCAAACAGTCCTCGTTTGTGGTAGAATCGGTAAAAAGGGATTCGGAAGATGGTCATACTACCCGGGGAGCCAGCGGTGCCCTGAACCTGCAATCCGCTCCAGCAGGGGGGAAGGCCATTCTGAGGGCAGTATTTGTGTCGCTGCGTGTACGGGAAACCGTTGAGAAACGGGTCCTGCGCAATTCGCATCTGTGAACCATGTCAGGTGGGGAACCAAGCAGCATTAAGCAGACCCGCGGATGTGTTGCAGGTTCGCCTGTTTTGAGGTGGAACGGACATTCCCGGACGGAAGTGCTGTTCGAAATTGGATGTATGGCCATCTTCCGCACCCCTTTTCTTTTGTGGAGGTGAACGCATGTATCAGGCGCTGTATCGGAAATGGAGACCCCGCACGTTCGACGAGCTGTGCGGGCAGGATCACATCACCCGGATTCTCCGCAAGCAATGCGAGGAGAACCGGGTTTCGCATGCCTATCTCTTCTGCGGCACGCGCGGGACCGGCAAGACCTCCATGGCGAAGATCCTGGCGAAAGCGGTCAACTGCGAGCATCCGGTCAACGGCAACCCGTGCAACGAATGCTATGCGTGCAAGGCGATCGACGGCGGCAGCGCGACGGACGTGCTGGAGATCGACGCCGCCTCCAACAACGGCGTGGACGACATCCGCGGCCTGCGCGACGAGGTCATCTATCCCCCGTCCATGCTGAAAAAGCGGGTGTACATCATCGACGAGGTGCACATGCTGTCCGCCGGCGCGTTCAACGCCCTTCTGAAAACGTTGGAGGAACCGCCGGAATACATCGTTTTTATCCTCGCGACCACCGAACTGAACAAACTGCCCGCGACCATCATTTCCCGGTGCGTCCGCTTTGATTTCACCCGTCTTTCCGAGCAGGTGATCGCGGACCGCATCCGCTACGTGGCCAAGCAGGAGTCCATCGGTCTGGACGACGACGCGGCCGACCTGCTGGCCAGACTGGCCGACGGCGCCATGCGCGACGGGCTGTCCATCCTGGAAGCCTGCAATACCGGTCTGGGTCCGGAAAACCGCATCACGGCGGCCGACGTGGAAGACCGCATCGGTCTGGCCGGCGCCGATCAATTGACGGCGATGATGCGCGCGCTTTTCCAAAAAGACATTCCCGCGGCTTTGGATCTGGTGGAGCAGATCCACCGCTCCTCGAAAGACCTGGGCGTATTCCTGGACGACCTGTCCGCGTTCGCTCGCGATCTGCTGGTCATGACCGAGATGAAGCGCAGCCGTGTCCGCTCGGGCGGACGTTTCCGCTACCAGAAGGAGGAACTGGCCCTGCTGCAGGAATTCGAGCCTTTGCTGACCGCGGAATACCTCGTCTGGTTCTGCGGCAGCCTGGAGGAGACCGCCGGCCGGCTGACCCGGTACGGCACGGATACCAAGATCCGTCTGGATTTCATGGTCATCCGCCTGTGCGACCCGCAGCTTTCCGAAACATCCTCCGCGCTGCTGACCCGCATCGCCGCGCTGGAAAGAACCGTGTCGGTCCTCAGGACCGGCGCCCCGGCCGCAGCGCCCGCGCCTGTCAAAGTTCATGAAGAGAAACCGGCCGAGCCCGAACCGGAACCGGAACAGATCGGTTTCGAATCGGCGCCCGTCCCCGAAGAGCCGCGGCCGGATGCGCATGCGGAAGCCGAAGCCGCTCCTATGGCGGAACCGGATCCGGAAGACGCCTTTACGCCCTTCCGCCAACTGGCCGAGCTCCGCGAGGAACTGAAAAGCCACCGGGACCTTGTTCCCTTCTTAAACAAGATCACCGCGTATACCCGCGGCAATACCTTCCTGATCCGCGCGGACGGCTTCACCATCCGCCTGTTGCAGTTCGGACGCACGCCGACCTATCTGCAGGACGCGTTGACGGCATTGACCGGCCATACGTGGGAACTGCTCTTCGAAGCCGAAGAGGAACCGTCCACCCATACGCTGGTGGACGAGATCGAATCCGACATCTGATAATCCATCGAACCATAAAGGAGAAAAGCCATGAAAGTCCGTTTACCGAAAGGCATGGGCGGCGGCCCGACAGATATGAACGCCATGATCCGCCAGGCGCAGAAAATGCAGGAGGAGATGCAGGAAAAGCAGGCCGAACTGGATGAGCGCGAATACGAAGTCAAGGCGGGCGGCGGCGCCGTCACCGTGAAGATCAGGGGCACCCGCGAGATCCTGTCCATCGACATCTCTCCGGAGATCGTCGACCCGGACGACGTGGAGACGCTGCAGGACATCCTGATCGCCGCCGTGAACGAGGCGGTCAAGACGGTGGATAAGACCAACGAGGAAGAACTGTCGAAGATCAGCGGCGGACTCGGTCTGCCCGGAGGCTTCTGAGATGGGACTGACGCCCTCGCTGGAACGCCTCGCGTCCCATTTCGCGTCCCTTCCCTCCGTCGGACGGAAAAGCGCCGTCCGGCTGGCTTATTACGTCCTGACGATGGACGAGGACAAGGTGAAGGACTTCGCGGACAGCCTGCTGGAAGTCAAGAAGAACACCCGTCTCTGCTCCGTCTGCCAGTGCTACAGCGAATCGGACGTCTGCCCCCGCTGTTCGGATCCGCAGCGCGACCGGTCCGTCCTGATGTGCGTGGAAGACCACCGCTCGCTGGAAGCCGTCGAGGCGCTGCATGAGTTCCGGGGCCTCTACCACGTCCTGCACGGCGTCATTTCCCCGATGGACGGCATCGGACCGGAACAGCTGAAAATAAAGGAACTGCTCGCCCGTCTGGACGGCAGCGTGAAGGAAGTCATCATCGCCACCAACCCCAGCGTCGAAGGCGAAGCGACCGCGATGTACCTCGGCCGACTGCTGAAGCCGCTGGGAATCAAAGTCACCCGGCTGGCCTACGGACTGCCCGTCGGCGGCATCCTGGAATTCGCGGACGACACCACGCTGCTGAAAGCCATCGAAGGACGGACGGAAGTATGAGAAAGCAAACAAAAACCACTCTTTCACACACACGGAAAGCGGCTCTGTCCGTCCTGCTGACGGCGCTGCTTTTTTCGTTGCTCTTTTTATCCTCCTGCGTCCCGCACACTCCCGCGGAACCGGATTTCGGCTCCTTAACCGGGTCTGTGCCGGAAAGCGCCGCCGAATCCGAAGATCTCGTCCGGATCTCGCCCGAACTGTTCGAGCTGATCCCGACCGAGCCGGTCGTCGACGTGCATACGGAAGACCAGAAAGCGTTCCTGAGCGGACCCTATGAACAGATCGGCAAGTATGCAGACGGCCGTCACGAATGCAGCAAGCCCGAACCGCTTTCGCTCGTATGGACCTTCAAAACGGACGGCCTGCCGGACGGCGTTCCCGTACCGGATTCCTTCACCGTCTTTCTGGATCAAACGGAAGCGTTCGACGCGCCGCTGGTGCGCACGGTCTCCGCGGAAGACGGACCGGATTATGAAGTCTTTGTCGACAACCTGTACCTGGATACGGACTACTATTGGAAAGTCCACGCGGAATGCGGCGAAAAAGCTTACGAGAGCGGCGTTTTGTCCTTCAAGACCGCCGCGAACGGGCCGCGCAACCTGAACGTGGGCGGCGTGTCCAACGTCCGGGATCTCGGCGGATGGGTCATCGACGAACACCACCGCGTAAAGCAGGGCATGCTCTTCCGCGGCGCTGCGTTCGAAGACCTGCAGTACGACACGCATATCACCGAAGACGGGATCCGCACGGTTCGCGACGAGCTGGGCGTGAAGACCGAGATCGAACTGCGCTGGGTGTCCGTCGGCGAGATCGAGCACCGCTCCGACAGCCTGCTCGGCCCGGACGTCCGCTATCTGGAATTCGAATTCAACTATACCGACGAGACGTTGCTGACAGCCAACGTCATGAGCATCGCGAAATGCTTCCGGCGGTTCGCCGACGAAAAATACTATCCCATCTACTACCACTGCCGGATCGGAACCGACCGGACCGGCGTCCTGACCTATCTGCTGCTCGGCTTCCTGGGCGTGGACAAGGAGACTTTGCTTACCGACTACCTGTTCTCCAATTTCGGCTACGTCGGCGGCAACCGTTCGGTCGCCACCATCCAGAAAGCCTACATCGACCTGATCGACGAATGCGAAGGCGAAACGCTGCAGGAAAAGATCACCTGGTACCTGATCAACCGCTGCGGCATGACGGAATACAATCTGGAAAAGATCCGCACGCTGCTGATCGAAGAATTCTGAAGGGAGTGATCCGACATGACGTTCCGGATCGACCACGACCTGCACATCCATACCTTTCTGTCCGACTGTTCGCGCGACCCGGCGCAGACGCCGGAAACGATCTTGAACTACGCGGTCCGGAACGGCCTTTCGACCGTCTGCCTGACCGACCACTACTGGGATTCTTCCGTCCCTGGCGCGTCGAACTGGTACCGTCCGCAGGATTTCGGCCACATATCCGGAAACCTTCCCCTGCCGCGGAAAGACGGCGTCACGTTTCTGTTCGGCTGCGAAACGGATCTGTCGAAGGAAGGGACGCTCGGTATACCGGACGACCGGTTTGACGATTTCGACTTCGTCATCG
>JAGACN010000110.1 GCA_017614095.1 Clostridia bacterium
GTCTCCGGACAATGTGTCCGAAAAGACGATGCCGGAAGGACCGGACAGCGCCCTTTCCGAAGAAGGCGGGTCTTCCGGTGCGGTACCGGATCCCGGCAGCGCGCAGGAAGCGGACGAACCGGATCCGGACGACGAGTCCCCGGAACCGGTGCACCGGTCCGAACTGCCTGCGGACGACCCGGAGACCAGCGAACGGGTGGACGACCGGCCGCGGCCGGATCCCTCATCCGAGGAACCGGACACGTCCGAACCCATCGGTGAATCATCCGATGAACCGGATCCCGCTCCCGCGACCGGGGTGAAGACGGTGACCTTCGTTTCCGTCAACGACCTGCACGGACGCATCGAGCAGGACGACGCTGGGCGGAACGGCATCGCGAACACGGCGCTCGGCATCGACCGCCTCTCCGCCTATTACGGCGACGACGATCCGGATACGGACGTGCGGGACGACATCGTCCTGTTCGCCAACGGCGACATGTTCCAGGGAACGGCGGTCTCCAACCGCTCGAACGGGCTGGCCGTCCTGATGGCCATGAACCTGCTGCGCTTCGACGCGATGGGACTGGGGAACCACGAATTCGACTGGATGCTGGACACCATCCTCCCGTACTGGGACGGCAACAATGCCAACGGGGAAGCGGATTTCCCGCTGCTGACGGCCAACATCCGGCGGTTGAGCGCGGGCGGGAGGCTTCTGGCGGATCTGTCCGCGTCGGACAACATCGCGGACGGCGTCATCGTCCGGAAGGAAGGGCTCCGGATCGGGCTCATCTCCTGCATCGGACCGTTGAAGAATTCCATCCTGGCCACCGCGGTCGCGGATTACGAGTTCACGGACGTGACGGAAGCCGTCGCGCGCACGGCGGAACGGCTGAAGCGGGAGGGCGCGGACCTGATCTGCGTCAGCATCCACGACGGGGACGCCGGCGGTATCGAAAACTACGGCGCGAACCGGGAGATCGCTCTTCTGAAGGGGCCGGACGGAACGTATCTGGTGGACGTCCTCTTCAACGGACACACGCATACCATGCAGAAAGGCGAGATCAGCCGCCCCGGCGGAACGGCGTTGCCGGTCCTCCAGGCGGGCGCGAACAACCAGGGCTACGGCTACGTGAAGATCGAACTGGACACGGCGACCGGCGAAAAGACCGTCCGGGCGTTCGGCTGCCTCTACGTGCAGGACCTGCGGGCACAGTGCGATCCGGCCGTCGCGGAGGCGGTGAAGCGGTACGCCGAGGAACTGACGGCCGAAGACGCCGTGCTGGCGGTCTCGGGCGTCAAACTGAGTTCCAAACGGGATTACGCGGATTACGTCGGACAGATCATGATCAAAGCCTGCGGGGCGGATTTCGCCATCGGCAACTACGGCGGACTGCGCGGAACGGCCGGCATCGACAGTCAGACGAAGATCACCTTGTCGCACGTCTACGAGATGATCCCCTTCGACAACACCGTCTACGTGGTCCGCATCACGGGGAAGGACCTCTACAAGTTCTATTACGACAACGAGGAGTTCTACTATCTCGGCGAGAGCGGCGACGTGCCGCGTCTGGCCGGCCTCAGAAACAGCGTGAACTACTATACGCTGGCCGTCATCGACTACGTGTACACGAGCAGGTATTTCGACGAGGCGCGGCGGAAGGTCCGGGACGAAGTGCAGACCGGACTGATCTTGCGCGACCTGCTGGCGGAGGACATCCGGTGCTACGGGCGGGACGACGTCCTGTGGAGCCCCCGGAAGGGTCCGCGGCTGGCGCAGCAGTATTATCCAGACTAAAAAATTCCGGCAACTTTTTTGCGACAGGAGACAACACATATGCGTAAACAGTTCATCTGCGCGTCGGAGGAGCGCTGCTCGTTCGACCGGCCCGTGCCCGCGCCGCTGTTCCGGCGGTCCTTCAACCTGCCTTTCCAGCCCAAGCGCGCGACGCTGTCCGTCTGCGGACTCGGCTTCTATCTGCTGACCGTCAACGGACAGGACATCACCAAGGGGTATTTCGCGCCCTACATCTCCAATCCGGACGACATCCTCTACTACGACACCTACAACCTGCTGCCCTACCTAAAAAAAGGCGAGAACGTCATCGGAATCGTGCTGGGCAACGGGTTCCAGAACCCGTTCGGCGGCGCCGTCTGGGATTTCGACAAGGTCGCCTGGATCAGTTCGCCCAAGCTGGCACTGTCCTTCACCGCCCGGGCGGGGAGCGAGACGGTCTCCTTCGAGGCGGACGAGCAGTTCAAGACGGCGGATTCCCCCTGGCTGTTCGACGAATACCGCATGGGCGAGGAGTTCGACGCCTCTTTGCGCATCCCCGGCTGGAACACGGCCGGATTCGACGACAAAAACTGGAAGAAGGCGCAGATGACGAAAGCGCCCGCCGGCGTGCTCCGCCACTGCGACGCGAAGCCCATCCTGCCCCGCAAGAGCCTGACCCCGGTCTCCGTCGAGAAGCAGGGGAACGGCTGGCTGTACGACTTCGGCGAAAACGGGGCCGGCGTCTGCCTGCTGCACCTGAAGAAACCCGAAAAGGGGCAGGAGATCTCCGTCCGGTTCTGCGAACGGCTGAAGGACGGCAGGTTCGACCAGTCGGGCATCATTTTCGACACCAACCAGTATCCGTTCTACAAGACCCACTTCCAGAAGATCGTCTACCGCGCCTCCGGGGAGGAGGACGGGAACGACAGCTGGAGCCCCCGCTTCTCCTGGTTTGGCTACCGCTACGCGCTGGTGGAGGGCATCACGGAGCAGCAGGCGGTGCCGCAGCTGCTGACCGCGCTCCATCTGAGTTCCGCTTTGAACGACATCGGGCATTTCCACTGCTCCGACGAGACGGTCAACCGGATCTACGGGATGGTCCGCCAGTCCGACCTGTCCAATTTCTTCTATTTCCCGACCGACTGCCCGCAGCGCGAGAAAAACGGCTGGACGGGAGACGCCTCCTTCTCCGCGCCGCACATGTCGCTGCTCTACGACACCGCGTCCAGCTACCGCGAATGGCTGCGGAACATCCTCTGCGCACAGCGGGAGGACGGCGCCCTGCCGGGCATCGTCCCGACCGGCGGCTGGGGATTCCAGTGGGGGAACGGACCGGCCTGGGACAGCGTGCTGTTCTCGCTGCCGTATACGCTCTACCGCTACCGCGGGAACACCGACTGCATCCTGCTTACCGCGGACGCCATGATGAAATACCTCCGCTACGTGAACGGACGGAGAGACGACAAAGGACTGATCGCCATCGGTCTGGGCGACTGGGTGCCGGTCGGCAAGGAAGCCTACGCGTACGAAACGCCGCTGGCCGTGACGGACAGCCTGGTCGTGATGAGCATCGCCTGGAAGGCATATATCATGCTGTCGGCCGTCGAGCGGTTCGAGGACGCGCGGGAGGCGCTGCGCCTGAGCGATTCCGTCCGGAACGCCATCCGCACGCATCTGATGGATCCGGAGACCTGCGTCCTGGAGGGCCGCACGCAGACGGGGCAGGCGCTCGGTCTGTATTACGAAGTCTTCGAACCGGACGAACGCAACCGCGCGTTCGCGGCTCTGCTCAACCTGATCCGCGAAAACGGCGACAATTTCGACTGCGGCTTCTTAGGCATGCACGCCATCTTCCACGTCCTGTCCGACTTCGGCTACAGCGAGCTGGCCTACCGCATGATCACCAAACCGGAATACCCGTCCTACCGGTATCTGATCGAGCAGGGCGAGACGACGCTGGCCGAGTCCTTCCAGCCGGAGGGTGGCCGGGACTGCGGTTCACATAATCACCATTTCCTCGGCGACGTCGCGCGCTGGTTCTTTACGGATCTGGCCGGCCTGCGGATCAGGAGCTGCCGCGAGATCGAGATCTGCCCCTCTTTCCTGGAGGAGCTGCGCTTCGCGGAGGCCGCCTACCGGTTCCCGGCCGGAAAGGTCGAGGTCCGCTGGGTAAGGAAACAGCGGAAACTGCATCTGTACGTGCGCTGCCCGGCAGGGATCAAGTGCAGGGTGAACCTGAAGAACGCCCGCGAACCCGTGCAGAAGCACATCCACGGCCGGAAAGGGAAGAACGCCGGATTGCGCATCCGGGCCGGGAAACGCGGCAGAAAGAAAAAGACTGAAGCGTGAGACGCGGCCGTCCGGTCCTTGCGATAGGTTGACATAATTTTTCAGACGGAGCGAACGGGATCCTTCCGGAAAGGGATGCTTCCCGTCCGCTTTTTTGCGTCCGGACGGATGCCGCGGCGGTCTTTGAATTTTCTGCTGATTCCTCAAATCTCACCAAATAGAAGAGTACAAAAAAGGGCCGCCCTGTTCCTCGGAGCAGAGCGGTCCGCGTATGTCAAAAGAGCGGTCAGATGCGTTTGAGCAGCATCATCCCGGAAGCGTACGGGATGCAGCCTTCTTCGTCCGGTTTCAGCTCGTCCCAGGAGGACAGCTGCTCGCCGAACAGTTCGCGGGTGGATCCGGTATCGTAATAGTAGGCGCCTTTCACATATTTCCACGGACGGCTGTTCAGGCAGAAAAAGCCGTCTTTGACCGCCTGGATCTCGCCCGCTTTCAGCGCTTCGTCGATCTCCTCCTGTCCGATGCCTTCCGGGAGGCGCGCCCATTCCAGCACCTGTCCGTCGTCGGTGAATTCGATGACCGCTTCGAAGGCTTTCAGGATATCCTTGCGTTCGTCCTCGTCGAGGTCGCCGGCCGCCTGTCTGCGGTCCAGTTCCGCGATGACCTCCTCCGCGGAGTACAGGCCGAAATCCTCGCCGACCACGGTA
>JAGACN010000111.1 GCA_017614095.1 Clostridia bacterium
CGACCGTTCCGCGCGCGCCGGGGACCGGGGACCGGAAGGCGCGGGCGTCGGCCCGGGAGACGGTGATCGCGTTTTTCACGCCGGCGTTCGCCGCGTTGACGCGCGTCAGTTCGACGCAGTCGGGATCGATGTCCGACGCGAACACGACAGGTTCGGCAAGCGGCCGGATCTCGGAACCCGCCCGTTCGCGGGCGTCCGTCCAGACGCGTGCGTCCAGGAACGGGAACGCTTCCGCGGCGAAGGAGCGCCGGAGTCCGGGCGCCCGGTTTTCCAGCAGCATGGCGGCTTCCACGGCGATCGTGCCGGACCCGCACAGCGGATCGGCCAGCAGCACCCCGTCGCGGGGACGGGACAGCTTCACCAGCGCGGCGGCCAGCGTTTCGCGCAGAGGCGCCTGACCGGCCTGCGGACGGTAGCCCCGTTTGTGCAGCGTATCCCCCGTCGTGTCGATCATCAGGAAGGCTTCGTCCTTCAAGAGCAGGAACTCCAGCCGGTACAGGACGCCGGTCTCTTCGAACCAGCGGATGCCGTACCGGTCGGTCAGCCGCGTCGCGACCGCCTTTTTCAGGATCTTCTGGCAGTCGGGAACGGAATAGAGCGCCGACCGGATCGAATGGCCTTTGACCGGGAACCGGTCCTTCGGGCCGATCCAGTCCTCCCAGGGGATCGCCTTGGCGCCTTCGAAGAGCTCGTCGAAGGTCAGCGCGCGGAAACGGCCGGCCAGGATCAGGACGCGCTCCGCGTACCGCAGCCGGATATTCAGTTCCGGAAGAGCCGACAGCGGCGCCTCCATCAGGACGCGTCCGTCCATCGTTTCCGTCCGGCGGACGCCGAACGGTTCCAGCGCGTCGATCTCCTCGCCCAGCAGGCCCTCCAGCCCGAACAGGCAGACGGCTGCCAGGCGGACGCGCGACGTTTCACAGAATGACATGTTTGTTCCCTCGTTCAGACAGAAAGAGCGGGAAAGAAGGCATTCGTTTCGAACGGCCTGTCTTTCCCGCTTACGTTCTCAAATATCGGTCGGTGCCGGAGAATCAGTCCACGCAGTCGATCACGCCGTAGGAGCCGTCCGCACGGAGGTAGACGACGCCGATGTTGCCGGTTTCCGCGTTGCGGAAGGCGAAGAACTGGTGGGACAGCAGATTCATCTGCAGGACGGCCTCTTCCGGGGTCATGGGATCCACGCGGAAGGATTTGATCTTGCGGATGCGGACTTCGTCCTCATCCTCCTGCGCGTCGGTCTCCGGAACGTATCCGGTGTCCTTGGGGATGTATTTCCGTTTTTCCAGACGCGTGCGGTTCTTGCGGATCTGGCGCAGGATGTTTTCCTGCGCGCGGTCCAGCGCGCACAGATAGTCCTTGTCGGCCACTTCGGAGCGGAAGATCGCGCCGCGGCTCGAGATGGTGATCTCCACGCGGACGTCGTTCTTCTGGGTCATGATGTTCACGATGCATTCGGTGTCTTCCGGGAAGAACTTTTCGAGTTTGTCGAGTTTCTGGTTGACGCGGTCGGTGACGTCCTGCGTCAGACGGAATTTTTTGGCGGAAATCTTGATCTTCATAACATTTGCCTTTCTGAAAATCTATCGGCGGATGATTGTTGTCGTTCGTTGGGTTCGGAAACGGATCCGCGGAGCGTTTCTCAGCCTGCCACGTCGTTGTAGAACAGGATCTCGTCCGGATACCGGTAGCCGAGCACCTGGCGCGCGTAGCGTTCGATGTAGCCGGCGTTGACTTCTTCGCTCAGGCGGTATTTGGTTTCCTCGATATCGTCCTTGATATCTTCGATCTGCTGCTGAAGTTCCTCTTTCTTTTCCCGGAGTTCCTTCAGCTGGATCTGCATATTGATGACGGAAACAAAAAGAACGACCAGAATGGCGCCGCAGGCGATCTTGACGGCCAGACTGACCCGATGTGTGCGCAGCATAACTCATTCCTCCGTTCCGTTTTCGTTTCTATTCCGCTTCCTCCGCGGGAAGCACTTCGTACAGTTCCGCCGCTTCCTCCTTCCGCGCGCGCTCCTCGACGGAGAGGACGCGGACGCGGGTGGTCCGGTTGCCGAAGCGGATGGTCAGGACGTCGCCGGGCTTCACGTCGTAGGACGCCTTGGCCGGCCGGCCGTTCACGGTGATCAGGCCGCTGTCGCAGGCCTCGTTCGCAACCGTTCGCCGCTTGATGACGCGGGAAACTTTCAGATACTTATCCAGTCTCATAACCTTTAAGAGAAGGCAGGGACCGGCAGAAACTGCCGGTCCCGAATTCGGATTTGCTTATTTCGCAACCGCTTCTTTGAGCGCCTTGCCGGGGACGAAAGCCGGGACCTTTTTCGCTTTGATGTTGATCTTCTTCTGCGTGCGCGGGTTCAGGCCTTTGCGGGCGGGGCGGGTCTTTACTTTGAAGGTGCCGAATCCGACCAGCTGGAAGCTTCCGCCGGCGACGAGTTCGTCAGTGATGGATCCGAATACCGCTTTGACGGCTTCTTCGGATTTCTTTTTGCTGAGACCTGTTTTCTTTGCAACAGCATCGACCAATGTGGATTTGTTCATTACAAATTCCTCCTGTTTTTTTTCTTGGTTTACATGTGTGATTTTATCATATATTAAATGCTTTTGCAAGACATTGCGTGCTAATTTTTCGATTATTTATGCTGTTTTTTTGGGTTTTTAGGCACAAAACGCGAAAACCGTCCCGCAAGTCTTCCTTTTACGCGCGGCCGGAAGGATCCCGGCCGTCTTTTTCGGGGAACAGTTTCAGCAGTTTTCTGCCCATCGGCAGCAGGGCGACCTCCTCGCGGGTGATGCCCTTGAGCAGCGCCAGCCCGGCCGCGTAAACGCCCACCATCACGATACCGCACAGGACCAGGATCACGAGCGCGCCCATCCGAGTCTGCGACGGAAGGAAGGAGGCAAACAGCTGGTGAACGCCGAACGTGATCCCGCCGGCGGCCGCCGCGCACAGGAAAGGCTTGCCGGCCATCCCCAGAATGCCCAGCTGCGCCGTGGTATGCTTTCGCAGGAAGAGGTAGTTGAGCGTTGCCGCGACGGCATAGCAGACGACCGAGCTGAGCGGTGCCGCATAGATGCCGAGCGGGCTGCGGACCCCGAAGAATTCAATAAGGGCCAGGCAGGCCACGCCGGACCCGACCGAGACGATCGGAAGCCAGATCCTGCCGATGGCGTTCAGCAGCGCGTTGCCGGTCGAAACGACGGCCATGAAGATGATGCCGACGGAAAGGATGCGCAAAGCGTTGGCCGACACGGCCAGCGCGTCGATGGCCTGGTACTGCGTGAAAGCGTCCTTGTAAAGCAGCGTCAGGCAGCTGGGTGCCGTCGCGGCCAGAACGGCGCAGCAGGGCAGTCCGATCAGCAGGCTGACGCGGAGCGACTGCCGGATGTATTTGTTCGCCCCGTCGCGGTTCTTCACGGCCAGCGCCGCGGAGACCGCGGGCAGGATGGAGATGGCCAGCGGATAGATGAGCGTGGACGGAAGCAGGTCGGAAACGGCCGTCGGATAGGAGGTGTAGGCGGAATAGAGGTTGTCCGCCGTCTGTTCCGCGGCTCCTCCGGCCAGCAGACCGGTCTTGATCAGGATGGTGTCCAGGAAATTGGACAGATACAATGCGCTGGAGGTCACGGTCGCGGGCAGCGCGATGACCAGTACGCGCAGGGTCAGGACCGGAACGGGCGTGCATCGCGCGTCGGTCCCTTCCGGCCGCTTTTTCCGCGTGATCAGCCGGTAGACGAACAGCATGATCATTTCCAGCAGGATGCCGGCCGTGATGCCGCTGATGGCGCAGGCCGCCTGCACGGCGGGCGAGAAGCC
>JAGACN010000011.1 GCA_017614095.1 Clostridia bacterium
AAGCTGACCCAGCAGGCGGCCTTGGTCGTCCGTTTGCTGTACAGACCGAACAGGAAGGGTGCCAGGAACGCGCCGGCGAGCGCACCCCACGAGACGCCCATCAGCTGCGCGATGTATTTCACCGCGTCGTCGTTGGCGCTCTTGTACTGGTACACCGCGATCAGCGCGGAGAGCGCGATGAAGACGACGATGAAGACGCGGATGATGAGCACCTGCTTTTTGTCGTCCATCTTTTTGATGATGTTCCCTTTCAGGAAATCGATGGTGAGCGTGGACGAGGAGGCGATCACCAGCGAGGACAGCGTGGACATGGACGCGGAAAGGACCAGGATCATGACCACCGCGATCAGGATATCCGGCAGCGAGGACAGCATGCCGGGGATGACGGAGTCGAATCCGCCCGCGGTCGCAACCGCTCCGGCGGCGTCCGTGACCGTCTCGATGTTTGCAAGCCGCCCGAAACCGCCGAGGAAATAGCAGCCGCCGGCAACGACCACCGCGAACAGGGTCGAAATGACGGTCCCCTTCTTGATGGACTCTTCGCTCTTGATGGCGTAGAATTTCTGCACCATCTGCGGCAGACCCCAGGTGCCGAGCGAGGTCAGAATGACGACACCGAGGAGATTGAGCGGGTCCGGGCCGAAAAACGACGCGAACGCCCCCGGCATGTCGGAAGCGGCGCTGTCCGTGACCGCTGCCATTTTAGCCAGCGACGACATAAAACCGCCGTTCGTATTCAGTACGGCCGCAATGACGGCGATGATGCCGCCGAGCATAATGATGCCCTGAATGAAGTCGTTGATAGCGGTCGCCATATACCCGCCGGCGATGACGTAAATGCCCGTCAGGACCGACATGATGACGATGCACCAGACGTAGTCGATTCCGAACGCCATCTCAAACAGCCTGGAAAGACCGTTGTAAAGTGAAGCGGTATACGGGATCAGGAACAGGAACGTGATGAACGAAGCCCCGATCTTCAGACCGGTCGAATCGAACCGCTTGCCAAAAAAGTCCGGCATGGTGGAAGAGCCGAGATATTGCGTCATGATCCGCGTCCGCCTGCCCAGGATCACCCATGCAAGCAATGAACCGATCAGTGCGTTTCCGATGCCGATCCAAGTGGCCGCGATGCCGTATTTCCAGCCGAACTGCCCGGCGTATCCGATAAAGATAACGGCGGAAAAATAGGACGTGCCGTACGCGAACGCGGTCAGCCAGGGGCCGACGCTCCGTCCCCCCAGCACGAAACCGTTCACGTCTGTCGCGTGCCGCCGGCAGTACAGACCGACGCCGACCATAACCGCGAAAAACAAAACCGTAAGAATGATTTTAATGACCATAGTATGCTCCGGGAACCGTCACCAGTCAGCGTCAGTCCTTTTTGAGGGACAGTCCGCTGTAACCTGACGTAAACGACAGAGAAACCGTATAGCCGGATCCGTTAGACGCAGAAAACGAGTAGATCGCAATGCCCATGACATCCTGATCATTCGTTTCGATATCGATCGTGAACCCGGCCAGTTTCAACTCTCCCGCATATGCGCGGATTTGATCGACAGTCACGCCGGAGAAAGCGACGTTAAACTCGTCCGAATCAGTACTGGCGCCGACCAGTTTGAACGAGGGCTTGGGGACGAGCCGGGTAAATTCGTTATCCGGCCACTCCCCGCCATATTGGGCGGCTCCGTCTTCTTTGGATACCGACCAGGACCCGTCTTCGTTCTGATGGATCTCGTTCCCGTCTTTCCCGGGGATGACCAGCCCGCCGTTCTCGTCGAGATAGGCGCCCAATCCGTTGTCCTGCAGCAGGCCGAGGATCTTCTTCTTGAGGTCGCCGTCCGTCAGCCCGTTGAGGACGTCCGAACCGCCGACGCTCGAAAGGATGGAATCCAGTCCGAGGCCTTCCAGGATCGAGGAAACGTTCACATCGCCGTTTTCCTCACCGGAAGCCGCCGGATCGTCCTCCCTGCTGAGCGGCAGATCGTCTTCGATATAGCTCCCGATCAAATCCGTCAGTCCGGATCCGATGGAAGACAGGTTGCAGGCGCACAGCGAAAGCATGAGCGCGAGCGCGAGTAAGGCTAATAATAACTGTTTCATATTTTTTGATTCCTTTCTTGTTTCGACTAACGGTCGTCAGACATATCGACGACAAGTTTCAACTGCAGCAGACCGACGCCGGTCCCCAGCAGGACGCCCCGCCGGAAAGCAGGCGCGGTTTCGCTTTTGTTGCCAAACAGAATATTCTTTCGCAACCATTTTACGCGAAAAAGGCCGAAAATGCAAGACCAAAATGCGTTTCAAAGAGGGCGGGACCCGCCCGATCGCTGCCTTTTTCCGTTTTTTTCGTTTTTCCCGCTCCTATCATTGACCTTTGGCCGCGCATTTTGTATAATAAGGCAACGAGAACCGGGCATCCGATGCCCGGACGGCGCAACGGAGGGAACCGCTATGGCAGGATATCAGAAACTGGAGATCCTCATCCGGGAAGAACTGGATGAACTCGAAGAGGAGGGCCGCGCTGTCGACCGCCCGGAATGGGAAAAACGGATCGCGGCATGCGGCGGAAGACCGGAAGCCCTTTCGGCCGTATACGACGACCTGATGGAACTGCCCTTCCTGTCGAATTATCCCTATGTCGAACCGAGCGAATGGGAAGAAATCCGGGAAGAGGCGTCCTTCGCGGAAGACGGTCCGCCTCCCGC
>JAGACN010000112.1 GCA_017614095.1 Clostridia bacterium
CCAAATTTCCGGCGACTTCACGCCGTGCATCCAGATCAAGTAGATCACGGAAGCAACCGTCAGTTCGATAGCCATGAAATAAGGCTTGTCGATCATGAACATCGGCGCAAGCATGATGAGAGCGAAAAAGGTCGTCGCGGTGGTATCAGGCCGGTTCTGGGCGATCAGTGCGGCGAACAGGAACAGCCAGGAGATCGAAAGGTAAATGATCAATTGGGCAATAATGGAGTCCTTTTTCAGCACAAAGAAGAACAGGCAGGTGACGGCAACGGCATAGATCATGCCGATCAGGTAAAAATACAGGTTTGCCGCCAGCATGTCGAAGAGCAGAGACGCGACAAACAGAAACGTGAACACGAATGCAATCAGGCAGTGCAGGATGCGCCACAATTTGAAATTTGAGATGTACGCGTCTTTTTTGAGTGACCGGTACTCCTCTTTCTCAACGCCGCAATACAGCAGATAGTTACGGACGGTATGCAAAAAAGTCATGTCTTCTCTCCTTTCGTCTGTGAATGAATAACTGGTGCTGGCCCGGACGAGGGACGGGAACGGAGAAAGCCGACGAAGAACCGTCGGCTTTCCGAATGCGGCTCTGAGGCTGCTCGCGGCTTGGAGCGGGCGACGGGAATCGGACCCGCACAGTCAGCTTGGGAAGCTGATATTCTACCACTAAACTACGCCCGCGTATGACCCGGCGTTTACCGCCGGTTGTTTGTCAGAGATGGTTTTCCTGTCTGTAGGTGACAAAGGAGTAATTCGGTCCGGTAACGGATTCCTTCCAGCCTGTCCGGGAGATCTTTTTCCAGCCTCTCAATGCGTCCAGGTCCGGCAGGAACACGTCCGCGTCTTCCGTTTCGGCGTCGATGCGCGTGATGACGGCTTCGCCGCAAAAGGGGAGCAATTGCCGGTAGACGCTCGCTCCGCCGCACACAAAAACGGTCTTTTCGCCGTTCGGATCCGCCTCGCGCGCGATGCGCAGCGCTTCCACGGGGGAACCAGCGACGAGCAGGGAGGGATCGCCGGACGTCAGCGAGCCGGAAACGACGATGTTCAAACGGTCGCGGAGCGGTTTGGCGTTCGGAAAACTTTCAAGCGTTTTCCGCCCGTAGATGACGATGTTCCCGGTCGTCAGTTCGCGGAAGTGCCGCATATCCTCAGAGACCTTGTAAAGCAGATGGTTGTCTTTTCCGATGGCCCAGCGGCGGTCCGCCGCGGCGATCAGTACGATGCGCTGCTCCATGTCTTTCATCAGATGGCGACGGGGATGCCCTTGATCTGCGGATGCGTCTCGTAATTGTCCAGCCGCACGTCATCCGGCGTAAACTGGTAGAAATCCTTGATGTCCGGGTTGATCCAGAAGGTCGGCGCAGGCAGCGGCTCGCGGGAGATGAGGTCCTTGATGAGGTCTACGTGCCGGTCGTAAATGTGCGCGTCCGCGATGACGTGGACGAATTCGCCCGGGATCATGCCGCAGACCTGCGCGAACATGTGCAGCAGGACCGAATACTGAACGACGTTCCAGTTGTTCGCGGTCAGGATGTCGTTGGAGCGCTGGTTCAGGATGCCGTTCAGGACTCTCTGCCCGTTCTCCACCGTGACGTTGAAGGTCATGCTGTAGGCGCACGGATAGAGATGCATGGAATGCAGGTCGGCGAAGGTGTACAGGTTGGTCATGATCCGGCGGGAGAAGGGGTTGTGCTTCAGATCGTAGAGCACACGGTCGACCTGGTCGAACATGCCTTCCTTGTACTCGTGCTTGATGCCCAGCTGGTATCCGTACGCGGTGCCGATGGAACCGGTCTCGTCCGCCCAGGAGTCCCAGATGTGGGAATGCAGATCGTGGATGTTGTTGGACTTCTTCTGCCAGATCCACAGCAGTTCGTCGACGCAGTTTTTCAAATTCGTTTTCCGGAGCGTCAGGGCGGGGAACTCCTTGCGGAGATCGTAGCGGTTGACCACGCAGAATTTTTTGATCGTATAGGCCGGCGTTCCGTCGTCCCAGTGGGGGCGCACCTCTTCGCCGCGGGTATCCGTTCCGTTGGCGAGAATATCCTTGCACATATCGATGAATAAAAGATCCGCGTAAGCCATCTGTGTCCTCCGGCAGAAAAACTTCGACAATTATCTTACCACATTCGGCGGCCAAAAACAAGCCTTTTTTGGAAAAACGGTTTTGGAATTCGTCCGAATGGGTCCTATTCGATGGGCACCTCGTGTCCGCACGCGGCGGACGCGTAAATGGCGTCCAAAATCTTCATCAGCATCACGCCGTCCTCGGCGGGCGCGCGGCAGGGGATGCCTTCGCGCACGCAGCGGACGAAGTGCTCCATCTCGCGGTTGAAAAGACCGTTGAAATCTAAAGCGGTGTTGCCGGACGGACGGATATCCACGAACCGGCCGTTCATGTCCGAGAAGAATTCGATCTGCGGGTCGATGCGCGCGCCGGCTTTGGTGCCGAACAGCTCAATATTCCCGGTGTCATTCTTGATATTCAGATTGAAGGAGGCTTCGACGTTCATGGCGAAGCCGTTTTCGAACCGGATCAGCGCGGTCGCGAAATCCTCCACCGAGTAGACGAAGTCGATGCCGAGATTGTTCGCGGAGA